>JASHQP010000748.1 GCA_030039095.1 Streptosporangiaceae bacterium | reverse complement strand
CGCAGCCGGTTGCCGGCGCATCGTCCAGCACCTCGCCGGGAAGGCACGGGCACCGGCACCCGGCTGCCAGCCCCAGCCCGAGCGCGGCGCCCAGCGCGACGCCGGATCCGGCAGCGAGCCCGAGCGCTGCGGCCAGCCCCACCCCCAGCTCGTCTCCGAGCCCCACCCCAACGCCCTCCTGCCCGAGCCCGTCACCCAGCCCCAGCCCGAGCCCGAGTCCCAGCCCGAGCCCTGGACCGTGCTCGAGCACGAGCCCGACCACCGGCCCCACCACAGACCCGGGCGGTGGCTCGTCGCCGGCCCCGGACCCGGCGGCGGGATAGCTGGCGGCCCGCCCCCGCTGCGATGTACCCCGGTGCAGAGGCGGCCGCCGGCGCGCACCCTATGCTGCTTTCATGCCAGGAGCCGCTTCCGATGAGCCGGTCTGGCCGGGTGACGACGCCGGCGGACGCCAGGAACCCGCGCCGGGTGCACCCCAGGACGGTGCCGGCATACCGGACGGATTTCAGCGGCTGTGGATGCCGCACCGGCTGGCCTACATCAAGGGCGAGGGCAAGCCGGTCGGCGACGAGTGCCCGTTCGACCAGATACCGAAGCTCAGCGACGCCGACGGCCTGATCGTCGCGCGCGGCACGCTGGTCTACGCGGTGCTCAACCTGTACCCGTACAACGCCGGGCACCTGATGGTCGTCCCGTACCGGCACGTGGCCGACTACACCGACCTCGACCCGGACGAGACCTCGGAGCTGGCCAGCTTCACGAAGCAGGCCATGACCGCGCTTCGGGCCGCGTCCGGCGCGCACGGCTTCAACATCGGCATGAACATGGGACAGGTGGCCGGCGCGGGCATCGCCGCGCACCTGCACCAGCATGTCGTGCCGCGATGGGGCGGCGACAACAACTTCATGCCGGTCATCGGGCAGACGCGGGTGCTGCCCCAGTTGCTGGCGGACACCCGCACCCTGCTCGCGGAGGCGTGGCCGGGCGAGTGATCACCGGGGCGGCGCCTGGTGGCCCTGCGGTCAGCCGTGCCTGGTGGCCCTGCGGTCAGCCGTCCTTCTTGGAGGCACTCACCACCTTGTCGGCCAGGTGCGACGGCAGCGGCTCGTGACGCAGGTAGGAACGTGTGAACGAGCCGGTTCCCTGCGACATCGACCTCAGGTCGATCGCGTAGCGGGTGATCTCGAGTTCCGGCACCTCGGCCTTGACCAGGGTCCGGTTGCCCACCGGCTCGGTGCCGAGCACGCGGCCGCGGCGCGAGGACAGGTCGGACATCACCGCGCCGACGTAGTCGCCGGGCACGAGGATCGACAGCTCGTCGACCGGCTCGAGCAGGTGCACGCCGGCCTTCTCCGCCGCGTCCCGCAGGCCCGCCCGGCCCGCCTTCTGGAACGCCATGTCCGAGGAGTCCACCGAGTGTGCCTTGCCGTCGAACAGCGTGACCCGGATGTCGACCATCGGGTATCCGGCCAGCACGCCCTGCTCCATCTGTGCCCGGACGCCCTTCTCCACTGACGGAATGAACTGCCGCGGCACCACGCCGCCAACGATCTTGTCGACGAACTCGAAGCCCGTGCCCGACGGCAGCGGCTCGGCCTCGATGTGGCAGATCGCGTACTCGCCGTGGCCGCCGGTCTGCTTCACGTTCCGGCCCAGGCCCTGGGCCTTGCCGGCCAGCGTCTCGCGCAGCGGCACGCGCAGTTCCGTGGTCTCCACCGCGACGCCGTAGCGGCTGGATAGCCGGTCGAGCAGCAGGCCGATGTGCGCCTCGCCCATGGACCACAGCACGAGCTGGCGGGTTTCGGAGTTGTTCTCCAGGCGCAGCGTCGGGTCCTCGGCGACGAGCCGGCTCAGGGCCTGCGACATCTTGTCCTCGTCCGCCTTGGACTTCGCCATGATCGCGACCGGTAGCAGCGGCTCGGGGTTGGCCCACGCCTCCATGACCAGCGGGCGCTCCTTGTCCGACAGGGTGTCGCCGGTTTCCGCGCTGGCGAGCTTCGCCACGGCGCAGATGTCCCCCGCGGCGCACTGCGAGATCGTGCGCTGCTGCTTGCCCAGCGGCGAGGTCAGCGCGCCGACCCGCTCGTCCTGGTCGTGGTCCGCATGGCCCTGGTCCGCCCGGCCGTGACCGGAGACGTGCACGGTGGCGTCCGGCCGCAGCGTGCCGGAGAACACCCGGACCAGGCTGATCCGGCCGACGTACGGGTCGGTTGTGGTCTTCACGACCTCGGCGAGCAGCGGCCCGTTCGGGTCGGACGACAGGCCGCTGACCGGCTTGCCGTCGGCTGAGGTCACGGAGGGCAGCGGGTGCTCGGCCGGAGAGGGAAAGGCCTGCGTCATCACCTCGAGCAGCTCGGGCATGCCGATCCCCAGCGGCGCCGACGCGGGAATGACGGGGTAGAAGCTGCCGCGTGCGACGGCCTTCTCGAGGTCCTCGATCAGCACCTTGGCGTCGATGGCCTCGCCTTCCAGGTACCGGTCCATGAGGCTCTCATCCTCGCTCTCCTGGATGATCGCCTCGATCAGCGCGCTGCGTGACTCCTCGATCCGGTCGGCGTCGCCCGGCTCGGGGTCCTTCTCCTGCCGGGAGCCGCCCGAGTAGTCGTAGAAGCGCTCGGACAGCAGCCCGATCAGCCCACGGACCCCGGTCTGGCCGTCACCGACCGGCAGGTACAGCGGCGCCACCGCGTCGCCGAACGCGTCCCGGCAGGCGGCGAGGGCCTCGGCGAAGTCGCCCCGCTGGTGGTCGATCTTGGTGATGACGACCGCGCGCGGCGTGCCCACGGCCGCGCACTCCTCCCACAGCATCCGGGTCAGGCCGTCGACGCCCTCGGCGGCGGAGACGGTGAACAGGGCCGCGTCGGCGGCGCGCAGGCCCGCGCGCAGGTCCCCGGTGAAGTCGGCGTAGCCGGGCGCATCGAGAAGGTTCACCTTGACCCCGTCGTGCACCACGGGCGCCAGCGTCAGGTTGACCGAGCGCTGCTGCTTGACCTCGGCCTCGTCGAAGTCGCTCACGGTCGTGCCGTCCTCGACCCGGCCCGGCCGCTGGAGCGCCCCGGTGCTGACGAGCAGCGCCTCGACCAGCGTCGTCTTCCCCGCGCCTGAGTGGCCGACAAGCACGACGTTCCGCACGCTGTCGGGCTGGCCGGCCGCGGCTGCCCTGCCCGCGGCGCCTGATGTGCCCGTCTTCTCCACCATCCGATCGCCTCCTGAATAGCTCCGTTCGTCTGCTGCACGACCAGCCTTTACCTGCTGGTTGCGGATCACAAGCCCTGGCCGGGAATCACCGTTGGGTCAGTAAGATCAGACGGCCATGCTCAAAGCGCTGCGCCCGTTGCTAGCCCGGCTGCTCAACCCGGTCGCTGGTGCACTGGCGCGCACCCCGATCACTCCCAACGCGATAACCATAATCGGCACCGTCGGGGTGGCGGCCGGAGCGCTCGCGCTGTTCCCGACCGGGCATCTGTTCGCGGGGACTATGGTCTGCTGGTTTTTCGTTATGTCCGACATGCTCGACGGGGCCCTGGCGAGGGTGAAGGGCACGACCGGTGTCTTCGGGGCGTTCCTGGACTCCACCCTGGACCGGGTCGCCGACGCGGCGGTGTTCGGCGGGCTCGCGGCGTACTTCGTGTTCGGCGGGCACAGCAGACTGATGGCCGGGGTCGCGCTGTTCTGCCTGGTGGCGGGCGCGCTGGTGTCGTACGCGAAGGCGCGCGCCGAGGGCCTGGGCCTGCGCTGCGACGTCGGGATCGCCGAGCGCACCGAGCGGCTGCTGGTCGCCCTTGTGGCCGCGGGCCTGGACGGGCTGGGCGTACCGTATGTCCTTTCCGCAGGGCTTTGGGTGCTGGCGGTGGCGAGCGCATTCACATTCGGGCAGCGGGTTTTCGCCGTGCGCAAGGCGGCGGCCGCTGCGGCGGCGGTCCCGGGTTCCGGCCCGGGAGGAGGTGGCGAATGACCGCGATGAAGGACCGGCTGGTCTCGGCTGGCTATGCCCTTGGCTGGTCGGTCGTCTGCCGGGTGCCCGAGTCGTGGGCGGCGTCCGCGTTCCGGGCGGCTGCCGACATCGCGTGGCGGCGGCAGGGCCCGCAGGTCCAGGTGCTGGAGGGGAACCTGAGCCGGGTGCTCGGCCCTCAGGCATCGGGGGCGGAACTACGGGCGCTGTCGCGGGAGGCGATGCGCTCCTACGCCCGGTACTGGCTCGAGGCGTTCCGTCTGCAGGTGACCACGAAGGAGGAGCTGGATGCGAAGACGATCGTCGTCGGGCCGTACTTCCAGGAGGCGTTCGACTGCCTGAGGGCGGGCCGCGGCGTCATCTTCGCGCTCTCGCACATGGGAAACTGGGACCAGGCGGGGGCGTGGATCATCGCGCAGGGGGTGCCGTCGTTCACGACCGTGATGGAGCGGCTGAAGCCGGAATCGCTATACGAGAGGTTCGTCGCGTTCCGGGAGGGCCTGGGCTTCGAGATATTGCCCGCCAGCGGCGGTATGGTCAGCGCGTTCGCGGTACTGTCCCAGCGTCTCCGGGACGGGAAGCTGGTCTGCCTGCTGGCCGACCGGGACGTCACCGGCACCGGGACCGAGGTTGAGTTCTTCGGCGAGAAGGCACGGATGATGGGCGGCTCTGCGGCACTGGCCGAGCGCACCGGCGCGGCGCTCTACCCCGCGCTCCTGTGGTACCAGGGTGATCGATGGGTAATTCACGTCGATAAGGAGATCCCGGTATCCCCGGAGGGGGACAGGAAGCAGAGGGTGGCGGCGATGACGCAGGAACTCGCGCGCTCCTTCGAGGCCGGCATCAGGGAACACCCGGCGGACTGGCATATGCTGCAGCGCGTTTTCGTCGCCGATCTCGACCCGGAGCGGCTGGCCGCTGCCAGGGCCCGGGCCTCCGCGGCGGAGCCGCTCGGGGGGCCGGAGCCGCTCGGGGGGCCGGGGCCGGGGGGGCGGACCGGGTGAGAGTGGGCCTGGTGTGCCCGTACACCTGGGACGTCCCCGGCGGGGTGCAGGAGCACATCATGAACCTCGCCGAGGCGCTGATCGATCTCGGCCACCACGTCTCGGTCATCTCACCGGCCGACGACGACACCCCCCTGCCCAGCTACGTCGTCCCGGCCGGGCGCGCGGTGCCGGTGCCCTACAACGGGTCGGTCGCACGGCTGGCATTCGGCTTTCTGTCCGCGAGCCGGGTGAAGCGCTGGCTCAAGGAGGGCAGTTTCGACGTCCTCCACGTCCACGAGCCGGCCGCCCCCAGCCTGTCGCTGCTCGCCTGCTGGGTCGCTGACGGGCCGATCGTGGCCACCGTGCACACCGCCATCCCGCGCTCGCGCGCGATGCACGCCGCCGAGCCGATCCTGCAGTCGGCGCTGGAGAAGATCAGCGGCCGGATCGCGGTGTCCGAGGCGGCGCGGACCACCCTTGTGGAGCACTTCGGCGGCGACGCGGTGCTGATCCCGAACGGCGTCCCGGTGCATAAGTTCGAGAAGGCCGACCCGCTGCCCGGCTGGCCGGGCCCGGGCGGCGCGCTCGGGTTCCTCGGCCGGATGGACGAGCCGCGCAAGGGCTTCGCGATCCTGCTGCGGGCGTTCGAGATGCTCGCCGCGGAGCGGCCCGGGCTCCGGCTGCTCGTCGCAGGCCACGGCGATGCCCACGAGGCGCTGGCCAGGGCACCGGCCGCGCTGCGGGACCGGATCGTGGTGCTCGGCCAGGTCAGCGACGCCGACAAGGTCCGGGTCTACCATTCCGTCGACGTGTTCTGCGCGCCCAACACCGGCGGCGAGAGCTTCGGCATCGTGCTCGCCGAGGCGATGGCGGCCGGCGCCCCGATCGTCGCCAGCGACCTTGATGCGTTCCGCCAGGTGCTCCGCCGCGGTGAGGCCGGGGAGCTGTTCCCGACCGGGAACGCGGCCGAGCTGGCGGCCGCGGCGCGGCGGCTGCTGGACCAGCCGGAACTGCGCGCGGGCCTGTCGGCCGCGGCGTCAGCGGCGGTGCGTACCTACGACTGGCCGATTGTGGCCAGGGACGTGGTCCGGGTCTATGAGGCCGTGGTGCCCGCGGCTGGGCCCGTGGCGGTGCTGCCGCGATGATCGACGCCATCGTCGTCGTCGTCGTGGTGGCGATGCTCGGCGTGTACGTGTCCTGGCGCGCGGGCAGGCTGGACCGGCTGCACGCCAGGCTCGAGGCGCGCCGTGCCGCCCTGGACGTCGCGCTGGTGCGCCGCAGCTCGGTCGCGCTCGAGCTGGCGTCGTCGGGCCTGCTCGACCCGGCCACCAGCCTGCTGCTGGCCAGCGCGGCGCACGACGCCCGGTCGGCTCAGAACGGCCATGGGTGGGAGGGCGCACCGGGGCGGGAGGGCGCACCGGGGCGGGAGGGTGCGCAAGAGCGAGAGGGTGCGCAAGAGCGAGAGCGTGCTGAGAAGAGCGGCCAGGAGCTGCCGGAGAGCGACCTGACCAGGGCCCTGCGCGCGGTCTTTGGCCAGCCGGGGTTCCGCGACTCGCTGAACGGCACGGAGGGCGCCGAGGAGCTGCTCACCGAGCTGGAGGGCGCGGCCCATCAGGTCTTCCTGGCCAGGAAGTTCTACAACGACGCGGTGGCGGCCACCCGGGCCGCCCGCCGCACCCCGCTGGTGCGGCTGCTGCGGCTCGCGGGGGGCGCCCCGCTCCCGGAATTCTTCGAGATCGAGGATTCCCTGGTAGGAACCGGTGAGGTCGGCCAGGGCGCCGACATGCCCCACCTGACCGGCTGACCCGCTTCGCCTCACCGGGCCCGTCAGACCCGTTCGGCGTTCACCGGCCCCGGCCGGCCCCCGCAGACCCGGCCGGCGCCGGCGGCCCTGACCTGCCTCGGCTCAGACCCGGCGGTCAGAGCCCGTACTTGGCGCCGTTGAGCGTCTCGCTCGCAGGCGGCGCGGTTAGCGTCACTGACCTGTTGTAGTCGCTGAAATCCAGGGTTCCCCGAGACCCGGCTGAGAGTCGCAGGATCTCCGGCTGAGCGTTCTCCGAGACATACATGCTGGCCGAGTCGCCGGTGTCCCTGATCTGCAGTGCCGGCTGCCCGGAGATCGTTGCGGTGTTCCCCTTGACCAGGCCGGCCGGGTTGGTGCCGAAGTTCCCCGCGAGCTGGCTCGGCTGGCAGAAGGCGCGGAGGCCGCCGAACTGAGAGTTCGCCGTCACGCGCAGGTACTTGCCGGAGACCACGTTCAGCACGGCGGCAGTGGCGCCTTCCTTCTTCCAGAACTGCTGATCCGGTTTGATCCAGACCTGATTGCCGATCGCGGTGAGCTTGAACGAGCCGGTGTTCACCACGGCCATCGTGCCTGTGCAGCCCTGGCCGCGGGCGAGCGTGAGGTTCAGGTTGTAGGTCTGGCCAGAACTCGAGACGTCGCCGGTGACGCGCACCGTGCTCGCCGTCTCGAGGTTGCCGACCGCCTTGCTGGCGATCTGGTCAGCGGAGAGCCCGGAGAGCGGGTCGCCGGCGGTGGCACCGCTGGCAGGGCCGGCCACGGCCAGCCCTGCCCCGAGTGCCGCGCACATCGTGACGGCCCTCAGCAGGTGCCGCCCCCGGCAGATATGTGTTCCCATACCGTTGCCCCCTATCCTGTTTATTCCTGTTTGTGTAGATAATTCCGTCGCCACCTGGACGGTCGCCTGCAGCACCTACCATGGAGAGATCGGCCAGCCACGATCGAGTGAGGTACCCGTGTCTTTCCCAGCCCCAAGCCCGGACCGTCCCGCCAGCCCCGTGTCCCACACCGGCACGGAGCGGGTGAAGCGTGGTATGGCGGACATGCTGAAGGGTGGTGTGATCATGGATGTGGTCACGCCGGATCAGGCGAGGATCGCTGAGGACGCGGGTGCGGTGGCGGTGATGGCGCTGGAGCGGGTGCCGGCCGATATCCGGGCGCAGGGCGGGGTGGCCCGGATGAGTGACCCGGACATGATCGACGGGATCATCGCGGCGGTGTCGATCCCGGTGATGGCCAAGTGCCGGATCGGTCATTTCGCCGAGGCGCGGGTGCTGCAGGCCATCGGCGTG
>JASHQP010000747.1 GCA_030039095.1 Streptosporangiaceae bacterium | reverse complement strand
CGCCGATGAACAGGCCGTAGTCGTAACTCATCTCGTGTCCTCCTCAGCCGGGCAGCGTCTGCAGGCAGCTCATCGCCCGGTCGGTCATCTCCTCGAGGGACTGCGTGAAGCACCCGTCCACGCTGCGCAGGAACTGCCGGACTCCCTTGTCCGCGCTGAGCTGTCGGGCGAAGTCAGCGAACTCACCGTCGAAGTCGATACGTTCCACGTACGTGTCGCCCAGCACCCATTTCTCGATCCCGTGCAGGCCGCCGATTCCACTGGCCACCTTGGCCAGCAGCGGGCCGTACTCCTCGTTGAGCTGGCGGAGCCGGTCGTGCGCACCGGGGGCGATGGTGAGCTGGAACATGTAACAGGTCATCGAGTTCCTTCGCGGGCGGGGGCTCGAGCGCTGGGCTGGACTTCGGCGGGCTGGTCCGTGCTGGCCGGGCCGACGCCGAACCGGGCACGCAGTTCGCGGCGCAGGATCTTGCCGACCGAACTGCGCGGCAGTTCGTCCACGATGAGGAACCGGCGGGGCACCTTGTACGCCGCGAGATCCTGTCGGCAGTGCCGGTCCAGTTCGGCCTCGCTGACCTGCGCGCCGGCCCGCAGCACCACCGCGGCCCACGGCTTTTCCCCCTTGATCTCGTCGGCCACGCCGAAGCACGCGCACATCGCGACGTCGGGGTGGGACTGCAGCACGTCTTCGACCTCGGCGGGGTACACGTTGTAACCGCCGGAGAGAATCACGTCTTTGGCCCGGTCCACGATGTAGTAGAAGCCGCTAGCGTCGCGGCGGGCCAGGTCGCCGGTGTGCAGCCAGCCGCCGCGCAACGTGGCCTCGGTCTCGGCCGGGCGGTTCCAGTAGCCGCCCATGATCTGGGGTCCGCGCGCGATGAGCTGGCCGACCTCGCCCTCGGGCACCTCGGCGTCGTCGGCATCCACGATCCGCACCTCCGTCAGCGGATACGGCACGCCGCAGGACAGCTCGGGTGTGTCACCGAACCGCAGCGTGGCGGTAAGATTTCCGGCCGCCTCGGTGATGCCGTAGCAGTCCAGGACGCGGCAGCCGAAGATACGGCGGAACTCCGCACGGACCCGGGTTGGCAGCGGGGCGCCGGCGCTGTAGGCGACCTGCAACGCGGACAGGTCCAGGCTGGCCACGGCCTGCTCGCTGAGCTGGCACAGCATCGCGTAGGTGGTGGGCACCCCGGCGCACAATGTGGCGTGCTGCCGGGCGAGCAGGGCGGCGAACCCTGGCGGGTCGAAGACGGGCTGGACGACCATGGTGGCCCCCGCGACCAGCAGGCCGCCCATGATGATGTTGCCCGGGTACAGGTGCACGAGCGGCAGCGCCTGCACCAGCACATCGTCCGGGCGCATCTGCAGGTGATTGGCGGACAGCACGGCCTGCATGGCCAGCGAATGATGGCTGTGCACGATCCCCTTGGACCGCCCGGTGGTTCCAGAGCTGTACGGCAAGATGGCCGTGGCGTCATCGCCGGGGTAGGGCAGATCACGGGGCGCGGTCGTGAGCAGGTCGGCTAGGGCGTGTGTTTCCGGCTGCGCCTGGCCCGTGGCCGCCGCCGTGGTGATCACAACGCGCACCGCCGTGCCGCCCAGCGCCCCGGTCAGGCCGGTCAGCAGGTCGGGCGTGCTGACCAGGGCGGCCGCGCCGGAGTCGGTTAGCAGGTACTCGACCTCGTGTGGGGTGAACACGCTGTTGATCGGGTTGGCCACCAGGCCGGCCCGCATCGCGCCCAGGTAGCAGGTGACATAGGACACCGAACTCGGCAGGTACAGGCTGACCCGGTCCCCGGGGCGCAAGCCAAGGTCGATCAGGGCGGCCGCGAACCGCCGTGAGCTATCCCGGAGTTCGGCGTAGGTCAGGCTCTCCTCTCCCACCACGCAGGCCAGTCGGCTCCCATGCCGTTCCGCATTGCCGTCAAGGGCACGCACCAAGCTGGCCACGAGGCACCTCCCGTACCTCTGAGATAGTACGGAATCACACTAACCTGGTATCGTAGTAATATGTCAAGAAGGGGCCCGGCCCCCGCCGGGACGGACCACGCCTCCGGCAGACTGGGGAACGTGACTAGATCGCAGCACGGTCCGAACGGACGGGTGAACAGCAACGGGCGGACCGATGGGCAAGCCGTGACAGCCGTGACAGCCGCGCCGGCGCCGCCCGCCGAGCTGTCCGAGCTCGAGGTGGCGCTGTTGGCGCTGCTCAGCATCCGCCCGATGACCGGATACGAGATCTACCGCCGCAACGCCCGGGCGCTCGAGCCGTGGTGGGAAACACCCCGGACGCAGATCTACCCGAAGCTGCGCGAACTAGAGAAGCGCGGTCTTGTCGAGCACGAGCAGGTGGTGCAGGAGGGCAAGCCGAACAAGCGGCTGTACTCGTTGCGTCCGCCCGGCGCCGAGGCACTCGCGCACTGGCTGGGCGGCAGCATCGCCGTGCCAGAGATGCGCCACCACATGATGATGCGGCTGTTCCTCGGGAACCTGATGCCGGTCCAGCGGATGTGCGACCTGCTGGGCGACTACCGCGACCGGATGGCCGCGCGGGCGGAGTCACTGCGGGTGGCCAAGGCACGGTTCGCCGGCTCGCTCAGCGGGCCGTACCGGGCCAGCGTGTTTTTCGAGCTGCTCAGCCTGGATCACCTGATCGCCATGACCGACCTGGAAGTGTCCGGCACCGACAAGGCCCTGGCCGCCCTGCGGCGCGGCGACCTGGGCCGGACGCTGTCCAGCGGCGAGCAGGCCAGCGAGCTGCTGGACGTGATCCGCGACGTCAGTTAGGCCAGAATGCGGGACTGGCTATGCGGTCTTCGAGAAGACGTCGTCGAGGAAGTCGAAAGCCCGGCCCCGACCCGCTCCCAGGTCGGCACCATCGATGCCCTCATTGCCCACCTGGCCATCGCTGGGGGTCACACGCTCCTCAGCACGGACAGCGACTTCCGCGCCGCATCCAGCCACATCAGCCTTCAGCTATGGCGCACCCCGTAACCGCACGACATCAAGAGCGCTGGCGGAAGGATCGGGATCGAGGTTCGTGTCACCCGCTCGGGCGTCCTGACAGTGCCCTCCTGGTCGGGAATGCTGATCGTGCGTCATTCGGCCATCTGATTGCGCCCGCGCACCGCCATGCGCCGGCGTTGGCCTGCGGCCGATTCGCCTGGGGGGAACAGCTCCCGGGGGGGCGTGGGTGTCCCGGGCCATTCAGTGGTCCGGGACACCCAGGCGGGAGCCGTCAGCCGGCGCACGGGCGAATGACTCATACGGCGTCACGTCCGCCGGCTTGATCACGCCGTCCTCGATCGCCCGGGCGAGCAGCGCATCCTTGCTCGGAGCGGTCCGCCCGGTGGCTGCGTACTTGGCGCGCGCCCGGCTGATGTACTGCCGGACCGTGTTCTCGCTGATCGCCATGCGCCGCCCGACCGACGCCTTCGACATGCCCTGGAACCACAGCAGCAGCGCCTGCCGCTCCTGCTCCGACAGCGCGGGCCGGGCCGGGCGCTGGTCGGCCAGCATCGCCCTGGCCTGCGACCGCGTCACGTACGGCCGGTCGGCGGCAGCCGCCAGGACGGCCTCGACCAGATGGTCGCGTCCCTCTTCCTTGGACACGTAGGCGTGCGCGCCGTTGTCCAGTGTTTCCATCACGATCGCCGGATCGGTGTGCCCGGAGAAGGCCACCACCCGGTATCCGGCCGCCACCAGCCCGGGGATCTGCGTGGTGACCAGCTCGCCGGAAAGCTCGAGGTCCAGGATGACCACGTCGGCCGGCGGCGCGGCGCTGAGCCCGGTCAGGTCGCGGGCCGTCTGCACCAGCCGCACCCGCCGGGCGGGGTCGGACTGGATCCAGGAGGCCACTCCCTCGGTCACGACGGGATGGTCTTCGATGATCGCCACGGTCACGGGCTGTTCCATCGTGCCTCCGCCCAGAGCATGCCCCCATCTTGTTCCTGTTCGATGGTGACCCTCTCGCCGGCTGCGGGCAGCTCGACGATCGCGCCGGTGTCGGCGACGAAGCTGACGGCGATGCCGCCGGTCACCGCGGCCAGGGTGATCCGCGTGCGGCTGCGCGCGGCGGTCAGGATCGCGATGGCGGTGTCGGTGATCACCCTCCGGGCCGGGCCAGGAACCTGCGGCAGCGGCCCGGCCGTCTCGATCACGACCGCAACCCCGCGCCGCTCGGCAATGTCGGCGCTCGCGTGCAGTTCGTGGACCAGCGACCCGGGTACCTCGTCGCCCTCGGCGAGCAGCCGGCGCAGCCGGGCCGCCTGGACCGCGCACCTGATCCGCACCTCCGCGTCGCCCGGGTCGGCCGTCCCCGCTGCGAGCTCGGCGACGAGCGGGACGGCGCTTTCCTGAAGCGCCAGCCAGCGGGCGTGCCGGGCCGCCCGGATGATCTCCGCGGTGGCGGCGTGCTCGCGCGCGGCGTGCTCGCTCTGCA
>JASHQP010000746.1 GCA_030039095.1 Streptosporangiaceae bacterium | reverse complement strand
TCACGCCCGACGCCGACCTCGGCGCGCTGCTGCCGGAGTCCGCGCGCCGCGCCTATGACGTGCGCCCGCTGGTCGCCGGGCTGCTCGACGAGCCCGGCATCGAACTGCACCCGCGCTGGGCGCCGAACATCGTCACCGCCCTCGGCAGGCTCGGTGGCCGGGCCGTGGGCGTGATCGCCAACAACCCGATGCGCCTCGGCGGCTGCCTGGATACGCTGTCCGCCGAAAAGGCCGCCCGGTTCGTCCGGATGTGCGACGCGTTCGGCGTGCCGCTCGTCGTGGTCGTCGACACGCCGGGGTACCTGCCCGGCGTGGGCCAGGAATGGGACGGGGTGGTCCGGCGCGGGGCCAAGCTCCTGCACGCGTTCGCCGAGGCCACGGTGCCCCGGGTGACGCTGATGACCCGGAAGGCCTATGGCGGCGCCTACATCGCGATGAACTCGCGCGCGCTCGGCGCCACCCGGGTGTTCGCGTGGCCGACCAGCGAGGTGGCGGTGATGGGGGCGGTCGCCGCCGTCCGGATCCTGCACCGGCGCGAGCTCGCCGCCGCCCCCGCCGGCCAGCGGCACACGCTCGAGGCCGAGCTGGCCGCCGGGCACGAGCGCGAGGCTGGCGGGCTGCAGCGGGCGATCGCGCTCGGCGTTGTCGATGAGATCATCGAGCCGGCCAAGACCCGGCAGGCGATCGCGCGGGCGATCGCCGAGGCCCCGGCCCGGCGGGGCGCCCACGGTAACATCCCACTCTGAGATCGGATCTTCAGACGGGGAGTTACCGTGCCAGAGGACTTCAACAGCAAGATCATTGCTGAGTTCCGTGACAACGGGGGCAAGGTCGGCGGCCCGTTCGAGGGCGCCCCGCTCCTGCTGCTGCACACCACCGGGGCCAAGAGCGGCCGGGAGCGGGTGAACCCGATGATGTACGAGACGGTCGGGGACGGCTTCGCGGTGTTCGCCTCGAAGGGCGGCGCGCCGACGAACCCGGACTGGTTCCGCAACCTGGTCGCGAACCCGCACGTGACGGCCGAGATCGGCACCGAGACCGTCGAGCTCACCGCGCGGGTGGCCGACGACGCGACCCGGGCGCCGATCTGGGACGCCTGGAAGAAGAAGTACACCGGCTTCGCGGGCTACGAGGCGAAGACCTCCCGGCAGATCCCGGTCGTGCTGCTGGACCGGGTCAGCTAGCCGGCGGGTACACCGGCGCGCCGGCGCGCTCGCCGATGTGCGCGGGCACGCCGGCATCCGCCGGCAGCGCCGGATCGGGCACCGGCGTCGCCCACACGGCAGTGATCGGCAGCTCGCCGGCCCAGAGGCCCAGCTCGGCATCCTCGGAGTCGCCGTCGTCGGGCGGGCCGGTGCGGATCTTGACCGATGCCTCGTCGAGCGGCAGCGCGAGCAGCCGTGTCGCGGCCAGCTCCTTGCGGCTCGGCCGGCGCGCGTAATCCCACTGCCCGGGCGCCAGGTGCTCGGACAGGCAGCGCAGGCCGTAGCGTTTCTCCCCGGGATCGGTGACGGCGCGCGGCGTGGCGTAGATCATCGCGCTGCGGTAGTTGATCGCGTGCTCGAACACCGAGCGCGCCAGCACCAGGCCGTCCACCACGGTCACGGTGACGCACACGACCGGCGCGGCGTGGTTGGCCAGGCTCTGGCTGGCGACGGACCCGTGCAGGTACAGGTGCTGCTCGTCGAAGCCGTAGCCGGTCGGGACCACCATCGGCACGCCGTCGGCGAGCACGCCAAGATGCGCGACCAGGCCGGCGCCGAGCACGGCGAACAGCTCGGCGCGGTCGGCCCTCCCCTGCCCGCGCAGCCGCCGGTGCCGGGTTCGCTCGGTGGCCGAAAGGGCCGGGTATTCGGTCATAATGCAAAGACTATGATCACCGGGCCGTGATCCGGCCAGGTGGCAGGCTGGCCGCGGCGGTCAGCTCGGCGTGACCCCGGCCGCGCCGAGGCTGGCCGCGACCCGGGCGTAGGCGTCAAGGACGACATCCCAGAACGCGTCGGCGTCGATGGCCACGGCGACGCGCGCGTTGCACTCGCCGTCCGCGGCGCTGAAGTCGGTGACGGTCATGCCGGCCGTCCACCTGCCGGCCGTCTCCACCTCCACCCGCGCGGGCAGGCAGGTCAGCAGGCCCGGCGCTGCCACGCTCGCGACGGCGACCACGTCGTGCACGGCCGGGCCACCGGGCGGCTCGGACCCCGGCCCGCGGCTGACGTTGCGGTATCCGGCCAGGCTCGGCAGCAGCAGTTCGTCGGCGAGCCTGCCGAGCCCGCGCATCCGCTCGCGGACCGCGGAGGTGGCCCGGGCCTGCAGCGTCACGTCGAGGCCGACCATGGTCACGGTCCAGCCCGCGCCGAACACGATCGCCGCGGCCTCGGGGTCCGCGGCGATGTTGAATTCAGCGGCGGGCGTCACGTTCCCGCGCCCGGCGGATCCGCCCATGATCACGAAGTCCCGGACCTGGGAAACGAGCTCCGGGTACCTTCGCACCGCGAGCGCGACGTTGGTCAGCGGGCCGATCGCGACGAGGGTGATCTGCCCGGGCTGCGCGGCCGTCGCGCTCGCGAGGAAGTCGACGGCGTGCCCGCCGGCCGGGCCGGATGCCGCCTCCGGGATGCTGGCCGCGCCGAGGCCGGAGTCTCCGTGCACATCCCGCGCGTGCAACGGGGGGCGCCGCAGCGGAGCGGGGCAGCCCGCGACCACCGGCACGTGCCGCGCACCGGTGAAGTCGCGCACCCGCAGCGCGTTCGCCGTGGTCTTGTCCAGGCCGACGTTCCCGGCCACTGTCGTGATGCCGCGGAGGTCGAGCCCGGGGTGGCCGGCCGCGAACGCCAGGGCCAGCGCGTCGTCGATGCCGGGGTCGCAGTCGATGATGATCTGGAGAACCGCCACGCTGCGCTCCCGTCCTGAAGCCCGCCTGCCGCCTGCCGCCTGCCGCCACGCTAGCGCGCGGGAACGCGCTGGTGGCCGCCCGGCCCCAGGGTCTCGCCCCGGGACCGGGCGGCGGCTCAGGATGCTTGCCGTGCGGCCAGCGGCATCGCGCCGAGCGCGGGACGCGGCGACGGGAG
>JASHQP010000745.1 GCA_030039095.1 Streptosporangiaceae bacterium | reverse complement strand
GCGTCGAGCAGCGGGCCGCTGGCCGAGGCGCCGACCGTGGCGTCCCGCAGTGCGTCGGCCAGCGGCAGGTACGGAACGGTGTCCGCGAGCTCGGCGCACCGGCCGGTCAGCACCGCGAAGCCGCGGTCCCGAGCCGCCGCCGACAGCTCGTTCACCAGCCGGGTCTTGCCGACCCCCGCGTCGCCGCTGACCAGCGCCACGACCGGGCGGCCCGCCGCGGCATCGTCGAGCAGCGCGAGCAGCCTGCGCAGCTCGGCCTCCCGGCCGACCATGCGTGGTTGCGTTGCTTCCGGCATCTGCCCATTATCCCAGGAGGCTCTGACAGTCCCGCCCGCCGACAGCGCCCGGCTCAGGGACTGGCCCCCGGCGTCGGCCGGGCGGGTGACGCGGCGGGGGCCAGCCGCTGGTTCAGCCACTCCAGCGACTGCGGCAGCTGGCGTACCCACGTGCCGTAGTTGTGCCCGCCCTGCTTCACCAGCAGCGAGTAACCGCGCATGGGCGCGCGGATCAGGTGCAGGAACGCCAGCGTGCCCGCGAGGTCGTGCTCACCGACCAGGCTGGAGGTCACCAGCACCGAGACCGGCGGGGCGGGCAGGTGCAGCAGCCGCCAGTCCAGGTTGTTCTCCTGCCGGAAGGCGCTGCTGCCACCGTAGAGATTTCCGGTGGTGCTGTCCTGGAGCGCGGTGTAGTAGCCGGCCAGCGAGACCGCAGCGGAGAACTGGTACGGGTCCATCATGGCCAGCTTGGCCGCGCAGTAGCCGCCGGTCGAGTAGCCGAGAACCGACCAGCCGGTGCGGCCGGTCTGCACCCGGAACGTGTGCTCCACCGCCTGCGGCACGTCCTGCGCGAGGAACGTCTGCGCCTGCGGGCCCTCGGGCACGTTGGTGCACTCGGTGTCGCGCGGCAGGGCGACCGAGACGTTCATCATGACGTAGACGGCCGGCCCGATCTTGCCGCGGGCGACCAGGTTCGCCGCGGTCGAGGGCAGGTCGAGCCACCGCACGATCGACCACGTGTCGTTGGGGTACCCGGTCAGCGCCAGCACCACGGGAAAGCGGGCGTGAGCGTAGGCGGGCTGGAAGTACTGCGGCGGCAGGTAGACGTAGTTGGCCGCGCTGACGATCCCGGTGTGCTCCCCGGTGACCGTGATCTGCAGTATCTTCCCGACCTTGCGCGCGGCCGCGACGGCGCCGCCCCTGAGATCGAGGCCCGGCGCCACGGCCATCTTGCTCGGCGACGCGGCCTTCTTGCCGTGGAAGTGCGGCGGCTTCGCCGCGAGCCTCCCGTCGGAGTCCTCGGGCAGGGCCGATCCGCCGGGAACCGGGCCGAGGTCGGACCCGGTGACCACGATCGGCCGCGACGACGCGGCCGCCGCCGACACGCTGACCGGCGCCGATCCGCCGCCGCCGAACAGCGCGGACCAGGAGCCGAAGAACGCGAAGTAGCCGTTGACGAACGCCAGGACCGCGGCCAGCACGAGGAGCTGGCTGGCGGCGATCAGGCCGAGCCTGGCCGCCATCATCGCGGGCCGCTGGCCGGCGAACCGCGGCCACAGCCAGACCGTCGCCGCGACCGAGCCGAGGGCCACGGCGATCATCAGCCAGATGAAGAACCCGCTCGTCAGTCCCATGGTTTCAGCTCCGCGCGGCCGGGGGCTCGAGGGTGGCGCCGATCCAGTCGAAGACACCGGACAGCTGCCACTTGCCCGGAGCGAGGCCCATCTGCCCGGCGTGCATCGGCGGGCGGGCATCCGAGAGGAAGGGCTGGCCCGGGCCCGCGCCGGTGAACAGAACCGAGATCGGCTGCATGGGCTGGTGCTTCAGCAGCCAGGACAAGTCGTCCTGGGCGCGGATCTGCGGGCTGCCGCCGGACCCGGCGGGGCCCGGCGGGGCGGTGTAGCTGGCCGGCGGCACCGCCGCTGCCGCGAAGGTCTGCGAGCTCGTCATCGCGAGCTGGAGGGCGCAGTACCCGCCCGGAGCGTCGGCGACCACCGCCCAGCGGCGGGTCGCCGGGGATGTGGCCCGGTAGTCGGAGTCGATGATCTGCGGCAGATCCTGGGTGAAGAACAGGGCCGCCTGGGTGCCGCCGGGAACGTTCAGGCAGCCCTCGTCGTCGCGGCCAACCTGCGCCGGCAGCATGACGACGATCATCGGCGCGATGCGGTGCGCGGCGATCTGGCTGGCGACCGCGCCCGCGAGCACGCCGGCACCGTACGGGCTCGCCGGGTCGCCCAGCTCGCCGGAGACCACCACCGTAACGGGCAAGGCGGCCTGCGCGCCGGCGTCATAGCCGGGTGGCAGGTACACGTATCCCGGCACGCTGATCCCGGAGAGCTCACCGTACAGCCGGACAGTCTGCAGCCGGCCGCCCGCCTCCGAGGGCCGGTCGGGCACGGCGACGGCCGAGTTTCCCAGCACCGTGACCGACGCCAGTGAGCGGCTGCCGATCGGGCTCTGGCCGGCGTTGGCCGGGCCGGCCACGATCGCGCCTCCGCCGGACTGGTCACCGAACAGGTCCGACCACGACGAGTAGAACTCGGCGGAGCTGTTGACGATCAGGAAGATGAGGCCGAGCACGCTGAGCTGGAGCACGCCGAGAGCCGCGATCCGCGCCAGGACCGGCACCACGCCGCGGCCGGCCAGCCTGGGCCAGTACCACAGGATCGCGGCGAGCGCCGCCGCGCCGACCACGGCCACCACGGCCACGAGGGCGGGGCTCGTCAGTCCCACCCAGTACCTCCGCAAGACGTAGTCAAATCGCGCGACATCCCAGCCAGGACGGAAAGATTACCGGCGATCTCTGCCTTGTTGTAGGACGAGCGAAATGGTCCGCGCGTTCCCGCCGAGCCAGCTTTTTAATGCCGCGGTCGCCTGAGTGTAATTGGCGGGCAAAGCCGCGGGTGCCAATGCGCCGAAGCGCACGGTCTTGCGCATATGCTGGGCTTTTGTCGACGTCTGCGAGAACTTGTTGCCTGGATACGACGTTTCCGCCCGGAAACTAGGCTCTGGGGATCGATGGCGTAAATCGCACCGGCATGTGCTTTATCCCGTTGAGGAAATTGGACCTGAGCCTGCTGGCTTCGCCGTCGGGCTCGATGTCCGGCATCCGCTCGGCGAGCGCCGCCAGCAGCACCCGTAGTTCCAGGGCAGCGAGATGCCTCCCCAGGCAGAAGTGCGGCCCGCCGCCGCCGAACCCGACGTGCGGGTTCGGGTCGCGGCCGACGTCGAACCGCTGCGGGTCGGTGAACACGTCTTCGTCACGGTTGGCCGAGGGGTAGAAGACCACCACCTTGTCGCCCTCGGCGATCGCCCGGCCGCCGATCTCGGTGTCGCAGGTCGCGGTGCGGCGGAACAGGTTCACCGGGCTCACCCAGCGGACGATCTCCTCGGCGGCGGTGGGGATGAGGTCCCGGTCGGCCAGCAGCCGCTGCCACTGGTCCGGGTGCTGGAACAGCGCGAGCATCCCCCCGGACGCCGCGTTGCGCGTTGTCTCGTTGCCGGCCACGGCCAGCAGCAGGAAGAACAGGTCGAATTCGCTGGTGGACAGCACCTCGCCCGCGTCGTCGGGCTGCAGCAGCCGGGTCACGATGTCATCGGCGGGCTGCTCGCGGCGGCGCACGGCCAGTTCGTCCGCATAGGCGTAGATCTCCCCCGCGGCCTGCATCCCCTCCTCCGGTGAGCGCCGGAACTCAGGGTCGTCGTAGCCGACCAGCTTGTTGGAGAGCTCGAAGATCCGCATCCGGTCCTCGGGCGGCGCGCCGACCAGCTCGCAGATCACCTGCAGCGGCAGCGGCGCGGCGATGTCGGTGACGAAGTCGGCCTCGCCGCGGGGCGCCACCTCGTCGATGAGCGTGTCGCAGATCTCCCTGACGTGCTTGGCCAGCCTCCCGATCATCCGCGGCGTGAACCCGCGGTTCACGAAGCTGCGCTGCCTCGTGTGCTGGGGCGGGTCCATGTTCAGCATCATCAGGCGCTGCATCTCGATCTCGGACTCCGGCGTCTCCGCGAACAGCACCAGCCGCCGGCTCGAGGAGAAGATCTCGGGATGGCGGGAGACGTGCCCGATGTCGGCGTGCCTGGTCACCGCCCAGAACCCGGGCCACGACGGGTCGCCGCCGTCCGCGTGCCAGTACACCGGATCGTTCCGGCGCAGCCAGGCGAACTGGTCGTGCGGTGCGCCGCCGCGCTGGTAGGCGTCCTGGTCTATCAGGTTGATGTCAGGATCCACCGCGGGCTCCGTCCGTGACTGGGACCGACACCATCGACGATACGGCTATTCAGGCCAAAACACCTGCGCCGATGAGCCACCCGCGCCGCCCGCCCGGCGAGGTTCTGCGGCTGCGCCGCGCCAGCGGCGATGTACGGCGGCATGTTCGGCCGGGCCCGGTGGCGCCAGGAGTAGCGCCAGGGCCGGCGCGCGGTCCGCGCCGGCGCTAGGGCAGGGTGACCGGGCCCCTCGCGTGCACGACCGAGAGCGCGGTGCCCGCGACCGGGGTCACGCTGGTCGACTCGTTGCACTTGCCGTTGCTGAGCTTCGGCAGCGTCCCGGTGAACCTGAGGTTGGCGGTCCCGCTGCCGGTGATCCCCTTGTAGCTGCCGGTGCCGTCGGTGATCGTGTACTTGATGCCGGTGTCGGTGTAGACGGCCGCGCACGTCGTCGGGTTGATCGTGCCGGTCTCATGGCCGGCCGAGACCTCGTTGAGCAGGAACGTTCCCTTGGGGAATCTCGCCCTGAGCGGTGCGCTCGACGCCGTCGACGTGGCCTGCATGGTGCCGGTGGCCGAGATCGGGCCCGTCGCCGTCGCCTGGTAGACCGGGTTCGCCGCCGTGGAACGGGTGGTGAGAACGAACGTCTGGGTGCCCGACGTGCTCGCGGACGCCCAGGGCGCCGAGAGCAGCGCGAGGCTCGCCGCCGCTCCGAGGACTGCGGCGGCCTTCGACGGAATGCGTGCCATGATCACTATCTCCCCGTGTCGAGCCGGTTTGCGGCCCTTGGAATACTACTGGTAAGCGCTCTGCTACGTTTAGTAAGCGACGTAGTGTCAATTCCCTCTTCTCCGCATTCCCACCAGGTTCCGGTGGGCAAAATTCCGGCGGCTCGCCCGCCGCGCTACACTGACCGCCATGAGCCCAGACGCCCGCCCCACGCTCGACGGCATCGAAGACAAGTGGATGCTCCGGTGGGACGAGGCGCGTGTAGTACAAGTTTGACCGGGCCGCCGATCGCGGCGACGTCTACGCGATAGACACTCCCCCGCTGACCGCCAGCGGGACGGTCCATATCGGGCACGCCTTCTCCTACACCCACCCCGACCTGCTCGCGCGGTTCTGGCGGATGCGCGGCAAGGAAGTCTTCTACCCGGTCGGGTGGGACGACAACGGTCTTCCGACCGAGCGCCGGGTGCAGAACTACTACGGCGTGCGGTGCGAGCCGGCGCTGCCCTACGACGCTGATTTTCACCCGCCCGGCCCTCCCGGCCCGTCCGCCACGCCCGGGACCCCGGAGCTTGCGTCCCGTCCGGGTGATCCCGCGCCTGCGGCACGTTCAAGGCAGGCGGCGCCGCGCGGGCAGGTGCCGGTGTCGCGCCGCAACTTCGTGGAGCTGTGCCTGGCCCTGACCGAACAGGACGAGCGCGTGTACGCGGAGACGTGGCGCCGCCTCGGCTTCTCGATGGACTGGTCCATTTCCTACCGGACCATCGACGACGGCGCGCGGGCCGTGTCGCAGCGCGCGTTCCTGCGCGATCTCGCCACCGGCGAGGCCTACCTCGCCGACGGGCCGTCGCTGTGGGACGTGACGTTCGGTTCCGCGGTCGCCCAGGCCGAACTCGAGGACCGGGAGATCTCCGGCCGGTACGTCCGGATCGCGTTCCGGCCCGACGGCTCCCCCGGGGACTCGGTGGAGGTCGCGACCACCCGTCCCGAGCTGCTGCCCGCCTGCGTGGCGCTGGTCGCGCATCCCGACGACGAGCGGTATGCGGCGCTGTTCGGGCGGACGGCCCGCACGCCGCTGTTCGGGGTCAGCGTGCCCGTTCTGGCACACCGTCTCGCCGACCCGGCCAAGGGCACCGGCATCGCGATGGTCTGCACGTTCGGCGACACCACCGACGTGACCTGGTGGCGGGACCTGGACCTGGATACCCGCGCGGTGATCGGCAGGGACGGGCGGCTGCTGGACGGCCCGCTGCCGTGGCTGGCCGGCGAGCCAGCTCAGGCGGCGTACCGGAAGCTGGCCGGGCTGCCGGCCGCGAAGGCCCGGGCCCGGGTCACCGACCTGCTGCGGACGGCCGGCGAGCTGCACGGCGAGCCCGAGCCGGTCGTGCACGCGGTGAAGTTCTACGAGTACGGCGAGGCGCCGCTGGAGATCATCGCCACCCGGCAGTGGTACATCAGGAACGGCGGCCGGGACGCGGGGCTGCGCGAGGCGCTGCTCGCCCGCGGCCGCGAACTCGACTGGCATCCACCGCACATGAGAGCCAGGTACGAGGACTGGGTGGCGGGTCTGGCCGGGGACTGGCTGGTCAGCAGGCAGCGCTACTTCGGCGTCCCGATTCCCGTGTGGTACCCGCTGGACGACGCCGGGGCGCCGAGGTACGACGCTCCGATCGTGCCGGACGAGAGCATGCTGCCGGTCGACCCGGCTGCCGACGCCCCGCCCGGGTTCTCCGCGGGCCAGCGCGGTCAGCCCGGCGGATTCACCGGGGATCCCGACGTGATGGACACATGGGCCACGTCGTCGCTGAGCCCCCGGCTGGCGTGCGGTGGCCTGGGAACCGGGGCCGAGGACCTGTTCGCCCGGGTGTTCCCGATGGACCTGCGGCCGCAGTCGCACGAGATCATCCGGACCTGGCTGTTCTATACGGTGCTCCGCTCGCACGTGCAGCGCGGCGTGCTGCCGTGGCGGCACGTGGGGATCTCCGGCTGGATCCTGGACCCGGACCGCAAGAAGATGTCCAAGTCCAAGGGCAACGCCAGCACGCCGGCCGAGCTGCTGCGCGAGTACGGCTCGGACGCGGTCAGGTACTGGGCGGCGAGCGCCCGCCTCGGCGTGGACACTGCCTTCGACCCCGGGCAGCTCAAGATCGGCCGGCGGCTCGCCGTCAAGATCCTCAACGCGAGCCGGTTCGTGCTCGGCATGGCCGCGGAGGGTGCCGCAGCCGTGATCACCGAGCCGCTGGACCGGGCGATGCTCGGCAGGCTCGCCACCGTCGTGCAGCGGTGCACCGAGGCGCTCGAGGCCTACGACCACGCGCTGGCCCTGGAGCTGGCCGAGCGGTTCTTCTGGTTCTTCTGCGACGACTACCTGGAGCTGGCGAAGGCCCGGGCGTACGGCGGCAGCGGCGGCGGCCCGGCCGCATCGGCGATCGCCGCTCTGCGGCTTGCGCTGTCGGTGCAGCTGCGGCTGCTCGCGCCGTTCCTGCCGTTCGTCACCGACGAGGTGTGGTCGTGGACGCACGACACCCGGGACGGGGCCGCGTTCGGCGGGTCGATACACCGCGCCTCGTGGCCGGAGCCGCAGGCGCTGCTGGCCGCCGGGGCAGCCGGCGCGACAGAGGCGGAGGCCGTGCTGGACGCCGCGTCCACGGCGATCGGCGCGATCCGCAAGGCAAAGTCCCAGGCGAGGCTGCCGATGCGGGCCCCCGTGCGACGGCTCGCGGTGACCGCCCCGGCGCCGCACCTGGAGGCGCTGGCCGAGGTGCTCGCCGACGTGCGGGCGGCCGGGTCGGTGGCGGAGGTGGAACTGCGCGAGGCCGCAGCCGGTGAGCCGGTCCACGACGTGACGATCTGACCCGCGGAGGTAGTCTCGGCAGCATGGACAAGGTTGCGCGGACAGACACCGAATGGCGTGAGCAGCTAACGCCCGACGAATACCGGGTGCTGCGGCAGGCGGGCACCGAGGCGCCGTTCACCGGCGAGTACACCGACACCAAGACCGAGGGTGTCTACCGGTGCCGCGCGTGCGGCGCCGAGCTGTTCCGCTCGGACGCCAAGTTCGAATCGCACTGCGGGTGGCCCAGCTTCTACCAGCCGACCGAGGACGACGCGGTCGTGCTGCTCGAGGACGACTCGCTCGGCTACGTCCGCACCGAGGTGCGGTGCGCCGCCTGTGACTCACACCTGGGCCACGTGTTCGAGGGCGAGGGCTACCAGGTTCCCACCGACCAGCGGTGGTGCATCAACTCGGTGTCGCTGACCCTCGAGCCAGCCGAGAGCTAACCGGGCGGCTGCAGCAGATCCCCAAGGCGATCGCCGGAAAGGTCGTCGAGAAGCTCGATGAAGCTTCCTCCTACCCAGCCATAGGGCCGGGGGCCACGGTCGTGACCTGCGACTTTGAGGTCAAGCACGCCGATGTGGTCGGGTTCATCACCTGCCAGGTCCGCGAACGGTATCCCGGTGCAGATATCTACTTCGCCGTGTTCGGCGCATTTACCCCGGCGACGCCACCGGCCGGCCAGCGAGCCTCCGATGATCTACCGGACACGGCGAGGTCGGCGGTGATGATCTTTTCGGATCCGCCATGACCCCTATGCGCTCCTCAGCTGCCGCGATCACGGAAAAGGCCCGCTTCCGCGGCGACGAGCCGCGGAAGCGGGCCTTGCTGGCGGCCGGTCAGCCCCAGCCGCCTCCGCTGACGACAGCGCCGGTGGTCGGGTTCAGGATCACCGGCTGGAAGTGCGGCCTGACGTTGAAGTCGAGCAGGCCTCCGGGGGCGTCCAGGCTGCCCGAGGTCGCGTCGAACGAGCCGGGGATGCGCTCGCCGTACAGCCAGTTGTTCTCGATGAACTTCACCACCGAGGTGGTGTCGGTGAGGTTGTTGCTGACGTAGTTGTCGCGCGTCCACGGCGAGACAACGATCATCGGCAGCCGCTGGCTGTAGCCGCAGCGGCCGTTGCCGCTGCCGACGGTGATCGCGGTTGCCTCGCACGCGGCCGTGTCGATCGTGGAGTTGTCGGACCCGTTGATCAGGGCACCAGCGGACTCGGGTGAGACGTGGTCATACCAGCCGTCGGAGTCGTCATAGGTGATGACGATCGCCGTGGACGGCCAGTACCGGGACTGCTCGATCTGGTTGACCGTGCTGACGACGAACTGCTGCTCGTCGAGCGGGTCGGATTCGCCCGGGTGGGCGCTCTGCGCGGTCGTGGCCTTGAGGTAGCTGACCGACGGCATGTTGCCGTCCTTCAGCGTCTCGTAGAAGTCCGACAGGTCGTACTGGTGGTTGGCCTGGTCGGTGCGGCCGATCGCGGCCTCGGACGACGGCGGCAGGTGGGCCGGGTTCGCCGTGGTGGCGTTGAACTGGAATGGGTTCCAGTGCGGCGTGTACTCGTTCAGCGCGCTGCCGTCGATGTTGTCGCTCTGCGCACCGCAGACCACGCCGCCGCTGTTCGACGACGTCGGTGCGAACCCGCCCTGGAACCAGCCCCAGGTGATGTGCTTGGCGTTCAGCAGGTCGCCGATGTTCTCCCCGGTCATCACGCCCTCCGGGTCGGTGGAGGTGTGGTTGGAGTCCGAGCATTCGTCGTAGTACGGGTCGATGTCACCGTAGACGGTGCCGTCCGAGGTGATCGCGCCCGTGTCCGTGGTCTTCGTGCCGGACGGGGTGACCGCGTAGCCGTCCGAGCTCAGGCCCGAGGTCACGTCGATCGCGCCCTCGGTCGACGGCCCGAACGTGGTGTCCCAGTTGTTGTCGCTCATCGCGTAGTTCTGCGCGTAGTTCCACAGGCCCGTGACGGTGTTGCCGTCGAAATAGTCCATGACGATGCCGGGCGGGCCGTAGTACTCGCCGGTGGTGGAACAGTCGTCCTGCTCGGTGAACTGGACGAACTCGTTCATCTTGCCGCGGTTTTCGGCCTCCTGCTCCGGCAGGTAGTCGTGGTTCTGGTCGCAGGTCAGCGCCTGGGAATGGGTCAGCCGCTGCGGGTTGTACTCATTCGGGTTGCTGGTCAGCAGCGGCCCGGCCGGCCCGTTCTTGGTGATCTTGGTGTACAGGCCGTTGACCGCCGGGGTGCCGGGCTTGGCGTGGAACGGCGTGCCGTCGGTGTTGGCCGCGTACGGGTACGTGCCGAAGTAGTGATCGAACGACTCGTTCTCCTCGAAGATCACGACGAGGTGCTTGATGGGGGTCGCCGTCCTGTTGGCGTCGCGGTAGTAGCTCGCGGACACCAGAGCCGGGGTGTGGTAGCCGGCAAACTTCGGCGTGCTGGACGCGCTCGCGGCGGTCGCGCCGATCGCCACGCCGGCGGCCAGTGCCAGCGACGCCGCCACGGCGATCGTGAGACGGAGCCGCCTGCGCAAGCTCCGGATCGTTGGGCCTACGCCCATGTCGTACCCTCCCGAGTTTCGGTGGAGCCGTTTCTCAGTGCATTCCGCCCGCGTACGCTTTCACGGCAAATTGACCACCCGATACGCGATATGTAAACGGCAGACAAACCGGCAGCCAACAATGGCCGGCAGTCCGCCCGTCATGCCAGCAGCGCCCGGCCGTACCAGTCGGCCGCGTCGCGGACACCCGGCATCGCCAGGAAGTAGCCGCCGCCGAACGGGCTGATGTAGTCGACCAGCGGCTCGCCGATGAGACGCGTCTGAACCGCCTCGAACTGCCGCTTGACGTCCTGCTGGAAGCAGGTGAAGACCAGTCCCTGGTCCAGGTCGCCGACCTGGTCGATGCCGCGGTCGTAGTTGTAGGCGCGGCGCAGGATCCGGCTCGACGCGGTCTGCGGCGTGCGCGGGTTCGCCAGGCGGATGTGGGCGTTGAGCGGGATGACCGACCCGGTCGGGTCGGCGCCGAAATTCGGCGCCGCGAACAGGCTGCCGGCGTCCAGCGGGAAGCCGGTCGCGCGGTCTCTCCCGATCATCTGCTGCTGCTCGTAGACGTCCACCCGATCCCAGAACTCGACGAACATCCTGATCAGGCGGACGACGAAATAGCTGCCGCCCGCGGTCCAGTCCGGCTCGCCGGCGGTGCCCGGCTGGATCCAGACGAGTTCCTTCGCCTTGGCCAGCGGCGGGTTCGCGATCCCGTCCATGAACCCCATCAGATTCCGCGGCACCGTGCCCGCCGGGCGCGCCGGGCTGGTGAACCCGTCGATGCGCCAGTTGATCTGCATGCCGCCGCGGGTGTTCTTCGCGATGTCACGCAGCGCGTGCAGGACGGTGTCGGCGTTGCCGGCGCTGAGCTGCAGAATCAGGTCGCCGCCGGTCTGAGCCGGATCCAGGTCGTCGTTGGGGAACGGCCGCATCGGGGTGAGCCGCTCGGGGAGCTTGCTGGCGAGACCGTACCGGTCGTCGAACAGCGTCGACCCGACGCCGAAGGTCACGGTCAGCCCGTCCGGCACCACGGTCGGCCCGAGCACGCCGGAGTCGGACGGCGGCCCGTCGATGCCCACCGGCGGCGGCGTTCCCCCGGCCGTCAGGAACCTGGCCCGGGAGGTGATCGTCCGAAACAGGTCGGCCAGCTCCGATGCGGTGTCCGCCGTGGCGTCGAACGAGATCACGGCGGTCTGGCGCTGCGGCGGCGGCGCGATGCCCGCCTGGTATCTCCCGTGGAACGGCACGGCCGGCAGCCGCCCGTCGAGCGAGACCGTGTCGGCCGCCAGCGCAGCCGGCTGCGGCTGCGAGGCGCGCACCGCGTATCCGGCGGCCCCGCCGGCCACCACGCCTCCGGCGACACCGCCGGCCACGCCGCGCAGGAAGGACCGGCGCCCGGGAAGCTCGTCCGCCTCACCCATCACGTGTTCCTCGGCTCGGCTATCGATGCGATCGGGGCGAGCTCGGCCAGCGCCTGGCTGCACGCGGCGTCGATGTCCTGACGCGCCGACTGCGACAGCTGCGACACCGGAACCCACGTCCCGTCCGGCTGGTGCTCCGCCTCGAGCAGCGTCTGCAGGCGGTTCAGCCAGGTGTACACGCCGGGCAGCCCCGGGTACCTCGTGACCAGCAGCGGATGCAGGAGCGCCAGGAGCTCGCGGGTGCCCTGGATGTTCGCGAGCGTCGTGGCCAGCGTCGTCCCGCTGCCGTAATCGTCGTGCCCGGTGAGCTGGAACTCCAGCGCGTTCTCCAGGATCTCGTGGGTGCGCAGCCCGACGTCGATCAGCGGGATCTCCATGGTCGGCCACGCCGCCAGCAGGGATTTCACGTCGGCCGCGAGCTTGCTGGCGTACGGCGCCAGTTCGCCAGCGGACTGGCCGTGCCAGAGCCCGTACTCGAGCCGGTAGAACCCGGTCCACTGCGGGCTGGTCACGCCGAGGGCGTCGGCCCGTCCGTCGATCTCGTCGTCGAAGTTGCCGAACGCGTCGTACGCCGCTCCCAGCGTCTCGTACGTCAGGTGCGCGGGCAGCCAGTCGCGCCGCGCAGCGGCGAGGTTCCCCCGCTGTACGTCGCCGGCCAGCGTGCCGGTCTGGCCGACGAGCGTCTCGAGACCCGCCGCCACGTAGGCCTGGTACGCCTTCTCCGGTCCCACGAGGTCGTTGAAGGTGACCGGGACGGTCGCGGCGAAGCCCTTGACGTGGCCCGGGACGGTCACGGTCGGACCGGTCATCGGGTCGGTGTCGTCGAACAGGCAGCGGAAGGCGTACCGGCCCGACCCGACGTCCAGGCTCATCGTCTGCCGGGTACCCGGGCCGAACTGATCGACCTCCGCGTAGATGCCGCTGGTCCGTGGGTCGATCAGGTCGATCTCGCCGCCCACGTCGTTCGCGTTGTACAGGTCGAAGGTGTGCCAGCCCGGCCTGGCCAGCGTCCACATCCCGCCGCAGCTTGCGCTGTTGAACGAGATCGTGTTCGATTCACCGCCGCCCCCGCAGGCGGTGAGCGACGCCATCGCGGCGAGCACGGCGATGGTCAGCAGCGGTGTCTTTCGCATGGCCACCGCAAGCATAAATTCCGGGCACCCGCGCGGCACCGGCTGCGCGGCACAGGTATCCGAACGTTCACGCGCCATACACCGGAAAGACGGCTGACTGGCACGCTGCGCGCGGTCCTAGCCGAGGTAGGAATGGACCGCGGGAATGGCCTTGGCGCCGCACCCGTGAGAGCCGGGCAGCCCGACGCCGTCCGTTGCCTCGCTGCCCTGTGCGCACGCCGCCCAGAACCACGTGTAGCCATCCTTCTTGCCGATGGGGAACGTGAACGTGACGGTAACCGCGTACTCGTCCGCCGAGACCCGCCTGGACGCGCTGATCCTGGGGCTGCCGGCACCCAGCTGCAGCACGGTGGGTCCCGCTGGCGGCTTGGCCGACTTCGACATGTTGAGCCCGAAGTAGGTGTACCACCGTTTCGAGAGCTCGCTGCTGAGCGAGAGCGGCGGGACATACACGTTCAGCGTGAACGTCTCGTGGCAGGTCGGGCGCTTGCACGGCTGCGAGAGCCCGCGGGTCATGCTCGTCGCGACGTAGATCATGGCACCGGGTGACCTGCCGAGCGACGTGTGCGACGTGCGACTCTCGGAGACCGACACGTAGTACCGCGTGGCCAGCGACGGGGTCACCGTGAAGGTGTACGGGGCCAGCTTGTGCTTCGGGTGGAGGGCCACCGAGGCGACCGCGGCCGGCCGCGCCGAGAACGGGAACGGCTGCGCGTACAGCCGGGCGACATATCCCCGGCGCGCCCCCTTGACTTCGCCAGAGACCTGGGCCTGCCCGTCCGCTCCGCCGTGGTACATCACCCAGACATCGCCGGACTGCGGCGCGAGCGCCGACCGGGCGGTGATCGGGAAGCTCGCCAGCCTGGGCGGCGGCGCCGGCTTGCGCGCCGGGCTGCGCAGCACGCCGGTCGTGACCACCGCCACGCCCGCGGCCGCCAGCACGGCGATCACCGCAACGGCTGCCG
>JASHQP010000744.1 GCA_030039095.1 Streptosporangiaceae bacterium | reverse complement strand
GCAGGCGCGGGCGGCGGCCTGCGCTCCTGGGTTCGCCTGGAGAACCGTGCCGCGCGGCCGGTCACTGTCGAGTCGGTGACCTCCTTCCTGTTCGGGGGCCTGGGCACCGGGCCGGACCCCGATGACGTGGCGGACCTGGATGTGATGTGGGCGGAGAACGACTGGATGGCCGAGAGCCGCTGGCAGCTGCGGCCGCTGCGCGACGCCCTCCCCGACATCAACCGCCGGGCGCTCGGCGCGGACCCGAGGGGATGTTTCGGGGTGACCAGCGCCGGAAGCTGGTCGTCGGGCCGGTACCTGCCAGCGGGCGCGGTCGTGAACCGGCGCACCGGGCACGCCTGGGCCTGGCAGATCGAGCACAACGGCGCCTGGCACTGGCAGGTCGGCGAGTGCGCGCACCGCACCGCCGCCCGGGGCGGGGGCCCGCACGGCAGGCACGCACCGAAGGGCGCGGTCAGCGGCGCCTACGTTGCCTTGCTCGGCCCGGCGGACCGGGAGCACCACTGGCGCGTCACGCTCGCCCCGGGCGAGGCCTTCACCTCGGTGCCGGCCAGCGTGGCCGTAAGCCCGGGCGGGTTCGACGGCGCGGTGGCCGAGCTCACGGCCGTCCGCCGTGCGATCAGGCGCCCGCACGACGACGCCCAGCGCCTTTCCGTGATCTTCAACGACTACATGAACACGCTCATGGGCAGCCCGACCACCGAGCGCCTGCTGCCGCTGATCGACGCGGCGGCCGAGGTGGGCGCCGAGTACTTCTGCATCGACTCCGGCTGGTACGCGGAGGTCGATGAGGGCTGGTGGGACACGGTCGGCGCGTGGCGGCCCTCGCTCACCAGGTTCCCCGGCGGCCTGGCCGAGGTGCTCGAGCGCATCACGGACGCGGGGATGGTGCCCGGCCTGTGGCTCGAGCCCGAGGTCGTGGGCGTCAACAGCGACGTCGCCAGGGATCTCCCGGCCGAGGCGTTCTTCCAGCGCGGTGGCCAGCGCATCGTCGAGCACGGCCGCTACCACCTGGACCTGCGCCATCCCGCCGCCGTGAAGCACCTGGACCAGGTGATCGACTTCCTCGTCGGTGACCTGGGTATCGGCTACCTCAAGATGGACTACAACATCTGCATCGCGCCCGGCCCGGACACCGGCGGCGTGAGCCCCGGCGCGGGCCTGCTCGCGGCGAACCGGGCGCAACTCGACTGGCTCGACGCGGTGCTCGACCGGCATCCGGGGCTGGTGATCGAGAACTGCTCGTCCGGCGGGATGCGCATGGACTACGCGCTCCTGGCGCGCCTGCAGTTGCAGTCCACCAGCGATCAGCAGGAATTCCTCCGCTACCCGCCGATAGCAGCGGCGGCCCCGGCGGCGATCACCCCCGAGCAGGCCGCCGTGTGGGCCTACCCGCAGCCCGAGTTCAGCGACGACGAGATCGCGTTCACGATGGCGAGCGGGATGCTGGGCCGCGTCCACCTGTCCGGCCACGTCGACCTCATGAACGCCCAGCAGCGGAGCATCGTCGCCGGGGCGGTCCGGGTGTACAAGGAGGTCATCCGGCCGGAGATAGCCCGGTCCACGCCGTTCTGGCCACTCGGCCTGCCGCACTGGGAGGACCCGTGGATCGCGGTTGGCCTGCGTGCCCCGGCGGCGACCTACCTGACCGTGTGGCGGCGCTGGCCAGCGGCGGGAACCGGCGCCGGCGCGGGCACCGGCCAGGTCACACTCCCGGTAGAGCACCTGTGCGGCGCGGTCGTCACAGCCCGGGTGCTCTACCCGGCTGACGCCGGGGCGGAGGCGATCTGGGACCAGACCGCCGGCACGCTGACGCTCACCCTCCCCCGCCACCCGTCCGCCTGCGTCCTGCGCCTCACCTAGAGCGCGCAGCGCCCGGCGCCTCCCGCCAGCCCGTCGACGCCGACCGGCCGGTAGCCCGAGCACACTTATCCAATATCCAACTCGTCAAGAACAGTGTTCAGACCGGCGGCAAGCTGACGCTGGTGATCCAATGATCGGAAGCACCTGGGGCCTCACGATGGCAGATTCAAGCGGCTGGCGCGACACTCACGTCGAGGGCAGACCCGCGTCCACTTCTGCCGCATCGAGGGTGCCGCTGTCAGAGGCCCATTTCCTAGCCCGCCAGATGGTAGGTGCGGAATACGGACCGCCCATCGTGCCCGACATCGGTCAGCGTCAGGTCGGATGCCAGCAGGCGCCGTCGCGGTGTAGTACTGAGTCTTGCCCACCATCCCAGCCAACCACCACCCACCGACATCCGCTTCTGCCGCTGCGCGAGCGTTCCCGAAGCCTACGAGCCCAGTCCCCACGGCTTCACGATAAGCCTGGCCCGCGTGCCTAGCTCGGTGCGCACGTCCGCAGCCAGGTCCTCGGCCTGGCTAGCCCATCGGCCCCTGATCCCATCGGAGTCCCAGCCCCGGTCCCAGTGGCAATGGGCATCAAATTCCTGCTGCCAGGCAGCGAGCCGGTCCAGCAGCCCGCATGAGAACTTGGTGTACTGCCAGGCGATGTTGCCGAAGCCGTTGCCCCAGAGCGGAAGCTCGGCGCCGTAGTCGGGAGCCAGCGTGATGACGTCAGGAAGCGGTTCATCCCAGCCAAGGTCAGCTTCCTTCGGCTCCCACCACGGGTTCTGGCCCATGACTGGTCATTATTTCATCTGCTATTGCCGAGGCACCCGAAGAGGGCGCAGCAACCGCCCCGCTCTGATGGCGGCGACATGCCCATCCGGCATGACCATCCGGCATGACCAGTCCCCGCGGGCCCGCCCACTGCCGTGCTCGGATTTCACTCATTTGCCGCTGATTGTTTACTCATAGGCTGCGACTGCCCTAACGGCTTCGGCGAACACCGCCCACCCGTCCTCGGGCACTGGGTCCCCTGCGTTAATGAACGCCTGCTCGTAGACCTAGCGCGGCGCAGGGCGTCAGGCAGGCGGAAGGGCCCGGCCATGTGCCGGGCCAGGTCGGCGGCTTCCTGCACGGACATCCCGGCGGCAGTGATCAGCAACGGGCGCGCTGGGCGTCCCCGCTGGACCGGCAGGGCATGCGTCGCTGTCCGGAACACTGTCTTAGCGACGCCGATCACTGGCACACCGAACTCGCCGTGCGCGTGTGCGCCCAGGCCCGGGCGGCCGGTGGGGTCGAGGTCGACATAGCCGTCGACCACCAGCAGGCCCAGTCCCTGCACGTCGTGCAGCACGGCACGTAGCGGCGGGAGCTCCCGGGCGAAGAGCCGCAGCGCGGATAGTGGACATCCGCGGCGACGAAGACGCGTCCGCCGCGGCTGACACCGGTTTGCATCCCACAACAATGCCGTGCCTGGCCAGCCGGGAGTCAGCGGGTCGGCCTTTGCCCGCCATCACCATGCTGTCCTGGCGCCCCCAGGCTAGGCGAGTGATCTATACCTATTTCAACCAGGAAATCCATGA
>JASHQP010000743.1 GCA_030039095.1 Streptosporangiaceae bacterium | reverse complement strand
GGATCTGGCTGGCCAGGCCGCCGCGCATCGTGGCCCGGATCGACGCCGTGGCGAGCGGAGCCGACACCGCGATGTCTGCCGCAAGCGCGTGCGCCTCGGCGCGGACCCGCTCGGCGGGGACCAGCAGGTCGCACAGGCCGATCGCGGCGGCCTCCTCGCCGCCGATCCGGCGGCCGGTGTACAGCAGGAGCATGCTCTGCTGCTGGCCGACGATCGCGGGCAGCGTCACCGAGAGCCCGAACCCCTGATGGAAGCCGAGCCGGGCGAAGTTCGCGGCGAACCGCGCCTCAGGGCAGGCAACCCGCAAATCCGCCGAGCAGGCCAGGCCGAGCCCGCCGCCGATGGCCGCGCCCTGGACCGCGGCCACAACCGGCTTGCCGGCCTCGAACAGCCGGATCGCCTCGCGGTACAGCGCGCTGGGCCCGCCGGCGAGCGCGTCGTCCGCCCCGCCCCCACCGCCCCGCCCGCCGAAGTTGGCGCCCGCGCAGAAGTGCTTGCCCTCGGCGCACAGCACGATCGCCCGGCACGCCGGATCGGCGTCCAGCGCCTCGTAGGCCTCGGCCAGCGAGCGGATCAGCGTCAGGTCGAAGTAGTTGTCCGGCGGCCGGTGCAGTTCGACGACGGCAACGAAATCATCGCCGAGGGTAACCGAGACGTCACCGTACTGCTGATCCATGGGCACTCCGCTCGTTTCCGGTCGTGTCTGGTCAGACTACGAGCCGGCGTCCGATGAGTTCGGGGCGCGGTTCTCGTCTTCCTGGCTACACCCAGAAGCGCTGATAGCACTCGGCGTGCTCGCGCTCGGTGACCTGCTCGGTCGCGGCCAGCACGTCGCGCGCCTTTTCCGCGACCAGCGGGTCGGCGTCTGCGCTCAGCCGCTCGGCCAGGCCCCGGGCGACCGCCGCGGGCCGGACTCCGGCAAGGCCGAGCAGAGCCACGGCGGCCGCGAACCTGTCGCGCGGATCGTCGCTGGCGGCAAGCGCGCTGAAGATCACGTGCGCCTCACGGCGGTGCAGCGCCAGTTCCTGGACCGCGGCCATGGCGGGCGCCCAGACGAGCCAGTCCTCGGCGCTGGGCGCGGCCAGCCGGCCGAGCAGCTCGACCGGAACGTCGAGCGGCGCCACCGCCGCCCGCTCCCGCAGCACGTTCGCGGCGCAGGCACGGGCCTGGTACCGCTCATGGCCGGCGAGCGTCTCGAGCATTTCGGGGGGTACGAGCGCCGGGTCAAGGGCCGACACCGCCTCGAGCAGCGCGGCCGCGTCTTGCACCCTGCTCTGCTCCCCGGACTCGACAATCTCGCGTACCAGCTCGTGGGCAACCCAGCGGCGCCGGTCCTCGGACCGGTCCCGCAGCAGCGGGTAGATCCGGGCGGAGGCCTCGTCCCTGCCGGCCGGCGGCGCGGCGAGCAGCGCGTCGACGTCGTCGGCTTCCCAGGCGCCGGCGCGGTGCGGCGCAGCCGGGCTCTCGGGCACCGGCACGATCCCCCACTGCTGCAGCTGCTTCAGGATGACCTCGGCCGCCACGGCCGGCTTGGTCACGTCGAGGCTGTCGTAACTCGGGGTGATGTCGCTCGGGAGCAGCACACCGGGCGACTTCAGCACCTGGGCGTGGTCGCGCAGGTGCGGGCGGCCGCAGGCCTGCTGGATCTCGTCGACGATGTTGGCCCTGGGGTACTTCGAGCCGTCGCTGAGCTCGTAGTCGGCGGTGCACAGCGCCACGAACGCGGACGAGGCATCCAGGTAGGGCTCCGGGCTGGTCTCCTCACCGCCCGCGGACCCCAGCGGCCGCTCGTCGCTGATGATGATGGCCCGAAGACCGTGGGCATTCAGCGCATCGCGCACCGGCCACGCGAGCCCCGGCTTGAACCTCTCGGAACAGGACAAGAACACGGCAACCTGTCCGTGCAGCATCCTGGATCACTCCTCTGCGGATGGCTGAGGAGACGATCACGGCTGTCGGGCCCCCCAGCACTAGTGCCAGCCCCTGGCTCTCGTCCCGCTCAACGAGAGTCACGCCTAGTTTTCACCTTACGATCGCCGCAATTCATGATCATCTCGACTTTTGTTGTGATTGGCTGACGATCCTGGGCTGAAATGCGCCGAATTGGGCGCGGAACGGCGCGGTTCGGGGTCGGGTGTCCGTCCCGATCCGCCCATCCAGACGGGACAAGTGATTCTCATGACTGTAAGCGCGCGGCGATGGGTGGCCTTCGTTAGCGGGTGCCTGATCGGCATAGGCCTGGGATGGCTCGTTACCAGCGTTCTCAACCTCTACATCACGGTGAGCCTCGCCCATCCGGGCGGACTGAGTGCCGAGCCCGTCGTCCCGGCTGACATATGGGTCGCGTGCCTGGCAGTGGGCGTGGGGCTGGGAGCGGCAGCCGCAGCCCTGGTCCAGCGAGATCTGAAGCCAGGACCTGAATGAGGTCAGGTTACGGTCGTCGGCATACTCCCCCCCTTTCCAGCTCACGCCACACGGCCGCCAGTGGTGTGCCAGGTCGGCTTCACTCGCGGTGCAGCCCAGCCCGCGGGCGAACGCGGCAGTCTGGGAGATCGTGTTGCGCGAATCTCCCTGTCATAGCGGACGAGAGTTCCGAAGAAGCCGAAGAACAGGTAGCGGATCATCGGCGTTTGGACTCCGGTCAGTACTCCAGCGCTGCGATGTGGCTGCGGTCAGCGGCGCTGCCGGACAGCTTTCCTGCCAAGGGCGCCGATGATCTCCTGGGCGACCCGGCTGGCGGCGTCCGGACGGCCGTGCTCGCGGGCCTTGGCCGCCATGGCGCTGCGCTCTCCGGCGTCCTGAAGCAGCTCGAGCAGCTCGTAGCGCAGGCGGTCCGGCGTGGCGTCGGCGCCGGTGAGCATCCGGGCGGCGCCGGCCTCGTCCAGGTACCGGGCCGTGCGGCGCTGCTCGTCACCGCCGGTGGGCACCAGCGGGACGAGAATGGCGGCCTTGCCCAGCCCGGTCAGTTCGGCCGTGGTGCTGGCGCCGCTGCGGCTGACGACCACGTCGGCGGCGGCCAGGACGTCGGGAAGCTCATCGTGGATGTAGTCGACCACCCGGTAGCGGCCGGCCACCGCCGCCGGCAGGGCCGCCGCGGCCTCGCACGCCCGGGCAAAGCCGTACTCGCCGGACTGGTGCAGCATGTAGCAGTACGGCAGCACATCCGGCAGGACTCCCGCGACCAGGTCGTTGACCTGCAGCGCACCAGTCGCACCTCCGGTCACCAGGACAAGCGGCGGCTGCGCGTTGCTCCCGTACGATGCTCGTCCCCTGGTCGGGTCGCCGGCCAGTACCTCCGGCCGGATGGGGTTGCCGGTAACCACTGCCCGCCGCCGGGCCCGCGCGGGCAGGCGCTCGATCGAGGCCTCGTGACTGAGCAGCACGCGCGTCGCCAGCCGGGCCAGGATCCGGTTGGCCAGCCCGACCGTGCTGGTCTGCTCGTGCATGATCAGCGGACGGCGCAGCACCCACGCGGCGACGCCGATCGGCACGCAGACATACCCGCCCGTCGACAGCACCACGTCGGGCCTGGCCCGCAGCACGATGCCAAACGCCTGCAGAACCCCCATCGGGATCCGGAACGCGTCGGCGACGTTCCTGGCCAGCTCCCGGGGACTCGGTGAGCGGCGCAGCTTGCCGGTGGTGATCGCCTTGAACGGTATGTGCTCCTGGCGGCAGATCCTGGCCTCGAGGCCGCTGGCCACGCCGACCCACAGGAACTGCGCGTGGGTCCCGCTCTCGGCGAACCGGGCGCGGAGCTCACGGATCGTGGTCAGAGCCGGGTAGGTGTGACCCCCTGTTCCGCCCCCGGTGACGATGATCCGAACTCCCCCGACGTGCTTCGCACTATGGGCGCCCATACTTCCCTCGCGACGTGGCCGACGGGGCCATCGTAGAGGCGGGCATTTGCAAACGTCTGCCGCTCAGTCGAGGCCGTCGCGGTCCGACCCGGCGCACCGTGCCGTACCCGCAGCTTGGCATCGGATCCGGGTCGATGCGCCATTCGTCGGGTCGCTCGGTGTCCGCCCGGCGGGAATTCCACGGGTGGAACACCCGCACGGTCTCCAGCCACGGCGGCGCCCCGCTCGGAACCCGCTTCTGATGCACCTTCTCGCCGGCCACCCCATCCGGGAAGCGGTGCATCATGCACGGCCGCTCCCGCCGCGCGCACGATGCCGTCGCCGACCGGGAGGTAGTAGCGCGCGAGGTCCCGCTTGGTCTCGCCGCGCGCCGGGAAATACACCCGGTCCGGGCTGGAGATGCGCACCACCCGATCCCCGACCTGGAGTTCTACGTTTGCCCCCGCCATATACAGAACCTAACGGCCGCCCACGGGAACCCGGTGGCCGCGGGGCCAGCCAGCCGCAGAAACGCCGTGATCACGGGGTTTCGAAGCGGTAGCCCTCGTCCAGCAGCCGGGGCAGGACGATGCGCAGCGCCGCGACCGTCTCGGACCGGTTTCCGCCGCCGTCGTGCTCGAGGATGATCGATCCGGGCTGGGTGTTCCTCATGATGTTCCTGACGATTTTGCGCACCCCCGGCTGCGACCAGTCGCGCGGATCGACCGACCAGTCCAGCGGGACCATCTTCATCCGCTCACACTGCCTGATCACGGCGTGAGACCACGCACCGTACGGCGCGCGGAACAGGACGGGGTGCACGCCGGTCGCGGCGTGGATCGCGTCGCCGGCCCGGGTCAGCTCGTCGCGCACCCCGGGTACCCGCATGCCGACGAGGTCGGAATGCGTCCAGGTGTGGTTGCAGATCTTGTGCCCGGCCTCGTGAACCGCCCGGGCCAGCTGCGGATAGGCCGCCACGTGCTCACCGATCATGGAGAACGTAGCGGTGACGTTGTATTTGTGCAGCACGCTCAGGACCTGCGGCGTGTAGACGGGATCGGGGCCGTCGTCGATTGTCAGCGCAATCGCCTTGTCGGCATCGCTGATGTAGTAAAGCGGCTGATCGAGCGGATAGGAAGGGATCGTATAAGCGGGCACGTCACGATGAACCTCATCAGTGTGCTTAGCCTCATCAGTGTGCTTAGCCGCATCAGTGTGCTTAGCCGCAACGCGACGCCGAGTGGCGGCCTTGGCCGGCTGACCCTGGCCGAACCGGGCGGCGGGCACGCTGGTCAGCACGATGCCGCCGACGGCCAGAAGGACTCGTCGGCGGTTTACGAACGTAACCGAACCCGCGTCGCCATCCGGCGTCACCCCGGTCATGGGCACCCCCAGCGCAATGAGCGCCGCATTACGACCCCAGCGCCCCAATTGCCGCACGTCCCGACACGTGCCGCTTTGTAAGTCATCGGGATCATGGTGCGGGAATTGACCCAGGAAACGAAGCAGGCCCTCCGGTGTGTCGCCGCTTTTCCGGACGCTTTCCCCGGAATCCGCACCGCCGTCGCCGGCCACGCCCTGCACCCAGCCGACATCACGTTCCTGGTCGCCTGGACGCTGATCTTCGGCGGGGCCGCCGCCTGGCGTTACCGTGCCGGCCAGCAGCGAGGCGCGCTCGCATGACGGCCGGGAAGGGAATACGCTAGGAGCTTAGTTAGTTCGCATTAAGCAACTAGCACTTTGCTGCCCCGTCACGGGCTGATCTGCTCTGGCAGCAGGCCCCTTCAGGGAGGACGTCCATGCCGCTCAGTTCCGCGCACTACAAGTGGATCGCGCTGTCGAACACCACTATCGGCATGCTGATGGCCACGATCAACGCCTCCATCATGCTGATCGCGCTGCCCGACATCTTCCGCGGCATCGGCGTGAATCCCCTGCAGCCAGGCAACACGAGCCTGCTGCTGTGGCTGATCATGGGCTACCTGGTGGTTACTGCCGTGCTGGTGGTCAGCTTCGGGCGGCTCGGCGACATGTTCGGCCGGGTGCGGATGTTCAATCTGGGCTTCGCGCTGTTTGCCCTGTTCTCCATCATGCTGTCGCTGACCTGGCTGCACGGCACAGCGGCGGCCTGGTGGCTGATCTGCATGCGCATCCTGCAGGGGGTCGGCGGGGCCATGCTGATGGCCAACTCCAGCGCGATCCTCACCGACGCCTTCCCGGCAAACGAGCGCGGCCTCGCGCTCGGGCTGAACCAGGTGGCCGCCATCGCGGGCTCGTTCATCGGCCTCGTGCTCGGCGGCGTGCTCGGCCCGCTGAGCTGGCGCTACGTCTTCCTGGTTTCCGTGCCGTTCGGAGTGCTCGGCACGATCTGGTCCTACCTGAAGCTCCAGGAGCGGGGGATCCGCCGCCCGGCCAGGCTCGACTGGGCGGGCAACGTGACCTTCGGCGCCGGCCTGGTCGCGGTTCTCGTCGGCATCACCTACGGGATCCAGCCCTACGGCGGCCACACGATGGGCTGGACCAGCCCGCTGGTGCTCAGCCTGATCATCGGTGGCCTCATGATCCTCGCGATGTTCTGCGTGATCGAGACCCGGGTCGCCGAGCCCATGTTCCGCCTCGCCCTGTTCCGCATCCGCCCGTTCACCGCGGGAAACCTGGCCAGTCTGCTGTCCAGCCTCGGCCGCGGCGGCCTGATGTTCATCCTGATCATCTGGCTGCAGGGCATCTACCTGCCGATCCACGGCTACAGCTTCAGCGAGACCCCGCTGTGGGCGGGCATCGCGATGCTGCCACTGACCATCGGCTTCCTGATCGCCGGGCCGCTCTCCGGCTACCTGTCCGACCGGTTTGGCGCCCGCCCATTCTCGACCGGCGGCATGATCCTGGCCGCCGCCTCGTTCGCACTCCTGCAGGTGCTGCCCGTTGACTTCGTGTACTGGCAGTTCGCGGCCATCCTGCTGCTCAACGGCATCGGCATGGGCCTGTTCGCGTCGCCGAACCGCGCCGCGATCATGAACAGCCTGCCGCCCGAGCGGCGCGGCGTCGGCGCCGGAATGAGCGCCACGTTCCAGAACTCAGCCATGGTGCTGTCGATCGGCGTCTTCTTCACGCTGATCATCCTTGGACTGGCCGCTGCGCTGCCGAGCGCGCTCAACCACGGCCTGGTCTCGCAGGGAGTCCCGCACGCGGACGCGGCCCGCGTCGCCGCGCTGCCGCCCGTCTCGATCATGTTCGCCGCGCTGCTCGGGTACAACCCGGTGCAGACGCTGCTCGGGCACGTCATCAGCAAGCTGCCCGCCAGCCACGCGGCCTACCTCACCGGGCACACGTTCTTCCCCTCGCTGATCTCCGCGCCGTTCCAGCACGGGCTGGACATCGCGTTCGACTTCGCGATCGCCGCCTGCCTGATCGCCGCCGTGGCCTCGCTGCTGCGCGGCCGCAGGTACGTGCACGAGCTGCACAGCGGGGACGTGGAGGCGGCGGCGGAGCAGGAGCCCGCCGCGCAGCCCGGGCCCGTGGCGCAGCCC
>JASHQP010000742.1 GCA_030039095.1 Streptosporangiaceae bacterium | reverse complement strand
CCGTCTCTGGCCGCCAGTACCTCCCCGGCCGGGGCCCGGCCGCGCGCCGCCGCGACGAACAGCTCCCGCACCCGGCCGTCCAGGCCCAGCGCCCCGGCCAGCAGGAGCGCGGATTCCTTGCGCGCGGTGCGGTTGATGCCCCGTTCCAGGTCGCTGATCGACCGCGGGCTCAGGCCAGACGCTTCGGCCAGCTCCTCCTGCGTCAGCCGGGCCTCGGCCCGCAACTGCCGCAGCAGCGCGGCGAAGCCCAGCTCAGGCTGTGCCGCCGATTCCATCGCCCCTCACTGGTGACGCAGGCCGCGGAGCACCAGCGCGGTCTCGAGCGCCGCGAGGACCGCCTCCCAGCCCTTGTCCTCGCTGCTGCCCTCGCCGCCGCAGCGGTCGAGCGCCTGGGCCCGGTTGTCGCACGTCAGCACCCCGTTGCCGACCGGGGTTCCGGTGTCGAGCGGGATCCGGGACAGACCGTAGGTTACGGAGTCGCAGACGTACTCGAAGTGCGGTGTGCCGCCGCGGATCACCGCCCCGAGGCAGGCGACAGCGTCGTGCCGCCGGGCCAGTTCGGCGGCGACGACCGGCAGTTCGGCGGCACCCGGCACGCGGACGACCAGAAGCTCTTCGATGCCGCAGGCCTTGGCCGCCGCCTCGGCGCGCTCGACCAGGCAGTCGGTCACCTCGGCGTGCCAGCGGGTCGCGGCGATCGCCAGGCTCAGCCCGGACGCGTCCACGACCGGGCCCTCCGGGCGGCCCTCGCCGCTCACGCGGATCCCGCCGCTGGTGCCTCTGGATCGGCGGGCCGGGGCGGCGGAACCGGCCGGGGCGCCGCGTTCTGCAGGAACAGCTCACCGAGCTGGTGGCCGAGCCGGTCCCGCTTCGCGATCAGGTAACGCAGGTTGTCCGGGGTGGCGGCGACGGGCAGCGGCACCCTGCCGGTCACCTCGATCCCGAATCCGGACAGGCCCCGGACCTTGTCCGGATTGTTCGTGAGCAGCCGCAGCGGGCCCACGCCCAGGTCGGCGAGCATCTGCGCGCCGGTCGAGTACTCGCGTGCGTCGGCCGGCAGGCCGAGCTCCAGGTTCGCGTCCACGGTGTCGGCGCCGTTGTCCTGCAGCTGGTAGGCACGCAGCTTGCTGAGCAGCCCGATGCCCCGGCCCTCGTGACCGCGCAGGTAGAGCACGACCCCGCGGCCCTCGGCCGCGATCGCCGCCATCGCGGCGTCGAGCTGGGCACCGCAGTCGCACCGCTGGGAGCCGAACACGTCCCCGGTCAGGCATTCGGAGTGCATGCGGACCAGCACGTCGGCGCCGCCCGGCTCGGCCAGGTCGCCGAGCACGAGCGCGACGTGCTCGGTACCGTCCACCGAGTTCAGGTAGCCGAATGCGCGCCATTCCCCGTACTCGTTCGGCACCCGGGTCTGCACCACGCGGCGCACCGTGCGCTCGGAGTGCCTGCGGTACTCGATCAGCTGGGCGATGGAGATCAGCGTGAGGCCGTGCTCGTCGGCGAACGCGCGCAGCTGCGGGCGGCGGGCCATCGTGCCGTCGTCGTTGAAGATCTCGGCGACCACACCGGCGGCGGTCAGTCCCGCCAGCCGGGCGAGGTCGACCGCTGCCTCCGTGTGGCCGGCCCGGCGCAGCACGCCTCCTTCGGCGTAGCGCAGCGGGAACACGTGCCCGGGCCTGACGATCTCGTACGGCTCGGTGGCCGAGTCCACCAGTACGCGGATGGTCCGCGCCCGGTCGGCGGCGGATATCCCCGTGGTGACCCCATCGCGGGCGTCCACGCTGATCGTGAACGCGGTGCCCATGTGCTCCTGGTTGTCGCTGGTCATCGGCGGCACCTGCAGCCGGTCCAGGTCCGCTCCGAGCATCGGCACGCAGATCAGCCCGCGAGCGTAGCGGATCGTGAACGCGAGCAGTTCGGGCGTGGCCTTGCTCGCGGCGAACACGATGTCGCCCTCGTTCTCCCTGCTGGCGTCGTCGACGACGACGATCGCCCGGCCCGCGGCGATGTCGGCGATCGCCTGCTCCACCGTGTCCAGGCCGTCGGCGCCGTGTGCCGCGGTCTCGTCCGCGGTCTCGTCTGTGATCATCGCTTCGGCCCTTCCGCTCCGAGCAGCCGTTCCACGTACTTGGCGATCATGTCGACTTCCAGATTCACCGTGTCTCCCGCCTGCCTGCGGCCCATGGTGGTGCGGGCCAGCGTCTCCGGTATCAGGCTGACCTCGATCCAGTGCGTCCCGGGATCGGGTCCTGTGCCGAGCGCGGAGATGGTCAGGCTGATCCCGTCGATGGCGATCGAGCCCTTTTCCACCACGTAACGCGACAGCTGCCCTGGTACCGATATCCGCACCACATCGCCGGGGTAACGGGCCAGGATCGTGCCGGTTCCGTCGACGTGCCCCTGGACGATGTGACCGCCGAGCCGGCCGTCGAGCCGCATCGGGCGCTCCAGGTTCACCGGCGAGCCCGCCGTGAGGGCGCCGAGGCTGGACCGGCTCAGGGTCTCGGTGATCACATCGGCGCTGAACGTGCCGTCGGCGAAGTCGGTCACCGTCAGGCAGACGCCGTTGATGGCGATGGAATCGCCCTTGGCCGCGCCGGCCGTGACCAGCGAGCCGCGGACGGTCAGCCGCGCCGTGCCGCTGAATTCCTCGATGGCCACAATCTCGCCGAGTTCCTCGACGATTCCCGTGAACACCGCACGCACCTCGTTCCCTCGGAGCCAGCCTGCCTGCCACGGGCTCCGGGGACCGCGCTCTCGCGCGGATTGCGCTCGGATGCGCAAGCACAGCCTCTCGGCCGCGCGCGTGCTTCCTCCCATCCGGACTGTTACCGTCGGCCCCGGAATTCCACCGGGTCAGCCGGCCGATGGCCTCGGCCGGGTCGCGGGCTGTCACCGCCGGTTCGGAATTTCACCGACCCCGGAGCACGCTCTGTCTGCTGAACCAGTGTGCCATGCCGGGTATTCCGCCCGCGACTTCGGCCACTGCCAGCCGATCAGGTCGGCGTGCTTCCCCTGCGGGCGAGCGCGTCCAGGGTGACGGCGGCGAGCAGCACCAGCGCGGTCCAGATGTACTGGGCCGCGGCGCTGAGGCCGAGCAACTCGACGCCGTTGTAGATGACCGCGACGACGAACCCGCCGAGCAGGGCCCCGACCATCCGGCCCCGGCCACCGAACAGGCTGACGCCGCCGATCACGGCCCCGGCGACCGCGTACAGCACGTACTGGCCGCCCTGGATGTCGTTCGAGATCGACCCGAGGAACGACGCGTACAGGATCCCGGTGACGCCGGCCATCACACCGCACAGCGCGAACGCGATGACCCGGATCCGCCGCAGGTTGATGCCGGCCCGCCTGGCCGCCTCCGCATTGCCGCCGATCGCGTACATGTAGCGGCCGAACTTGGTGCGGCCGAGCAGCACGTTCAGCGCCACGAACAGCCCCAGCACGATCGCCACCACCCAGGGCACGCCGCTGAGCACGGTGAGGCCCACGCCGCGGTTGTGGTTGAGCACGAGCACCAGCACCAGGCCCACGGCGGCCATCACGGCTATCTTCAGCAGCGTCACGCTGAGCGGCGGCGCTACCAGGTTGTGCGCCCTCCGGCGCCGGTCCCTCACGATCATGTAGGCCCCGGTGACCACGACGACGGCGATCAGCACGATCCAGCCGACCAGCGGGCTCATGTTCTCGGACACCAGGGCGTTGATGAAGCCGTTGTGGTTCTGGATGACCCCGCCGAGGCCAACGCTCCCGGTCTCGTTGAACAGCCAGAGCAGCACCCCGTTCAGGCCGAGCAGGCCTGCCAGCGTGACCACGAACGACGGGATGCGCAGCCACACGATGATCAGGCCCTCGATCCCGGCGATCGCCGCGCACACCGCGATGCCGACGACGATCGCGGCCCAGGTCGGGAACGGGTTGTGCGCCGCGACCATCCAGAGCGTGACGGTCCCGCCGATGCCCGCGTTGAAGCCGAGGGACAAGTCGATTTCGCCGAGCAGCAGCGGGAACGTCTGCGCCATGCAGAATGTGATCAGGAAACCCGCCTGCGTCATCAGGTTGGCGATGTTGCCCGCTGACAGGAACGCGTGCTCGGAAATCTGGAAGTACGCCCCGATGATGATCAGGCCGATGATGACCGGCAGGGCGCCGCTCTCACCGCTGCGCACGCGGCGCAGCCAGATCCTGGTGTACTCGCCGAGCGAGTTGGCCATCACCTCGGGAGCGCTGGTCAGCGCGATGTGCTCGGCCACATCGGTGGCCGCTTCGGGCTGGCCGGCCACGGCCACCGAGCCGGGCTGCTCCGCCTGCGCCTCGGTGCGCTCAGCATCTGTCATCTCTCAGCCCTCCGCGCCCGCGGCGACGCCGGGCGCGTCCGCGTGCCCGGCTCCGGTGCCGTTGCCGAGCCGGGTCGACGCACCGGTGGTCATCAGGTCGACGGCAGACTGCCGGTCGAATTCTCCGGCCGGCCTCACCGCGGCCAGCGTGCCCAGGTAGAGCACGGCGATCCGGTCCGCGACCTGGAACACGTCGTTCAGGTTGTGCGAGATCACGAGGACCGAGTGACCCGTGTTCTTCAGCCGCTCGATCAGGTTCAGCACCAGCTCGGTCTGGCTGACGCCGAGCGCGGCCGTCGGCTCGTCCATGATGACGAGCTTGGCGTCCAGCATCACCGCCTTGGCCACCGCGACCGCCTGCCGCTGCCCGCCGGACAGCGATCCGACGAGCTGGCGGATCGACCGGACCGTGGTGACCCGGAGGTCCTGCAGTGTTTTTTTGGCGGTCAGCTCCATGCTGACCTCGTCGAGCAGGCCGAAGTGCTCGGCCTCGTGGCCGAGCAGCATGTTCTGCACGATGTCCAGGTTGTCGCAGAGCGCGAGGTCCTGGTAGACGGCCGCGATCCCGAGCTCGGTGGCGTCCTTCGGCGAATGGATGTGGACCGGCTTGCCGTTCCAGATCAGCTCACCGCTGCTCGGCTGCCAGATGCCAGCGATGGTCTTGATCAGCGTGGACTTGCCCGCGCCATTGTCGCCGACCAGAGCGGTGACCTGGCCCGCCGGTATGTCGAGGTTGATGTCTGTCAGGGCCTGCACCGGGCCGAAGCTCTTGCTGACCCCCCGCAGCCGCAGCAGCGGCACGTCACCGGATTCGGCCGGGCTGCCGTTGGGCAGGTCCGACCCCGATGGCACCCGGCCCGTGCCGGGCCGGGTGCCATCACCGGAGCGATCGGTTACCACCGTGATGCTCCCGCTGGGTCGTCTTCGCTGATCGTCACGAGATACCGTACTTCGTGCAGTCCGCCGCGAACGAGCCCGCGCACAGCTGGGATGCTGGGACGAAGCCGTCCTTGATGACCGTGGACTGGACCGTGCCGGGGGTGACCCACTCGGGGGTCAGCAGGATCGAGTCCACCTCGGTGCCGGTGCTGACGTCCTTGACCTGGCCGTTGACCAGGGCCGACGGCGGCGTGAGGCCCGCCCGGATGTACATGGCCAGCGCCACGGCGGCCTGGGCCTCCAGGTAGATCGGCTTGTACACGGTGCCGCACTGGTACCCGGAGATCACGTTCTGCAGCCCGGTGAGCGTGGCGTCCTGGCCGGTAACCGGGAAGGTGTTCGGCTTGATGCCCTTGGTCTGCAGGTAGTGGATGATCGGCGCGCCGTTCTCGTCGTTCGGCATCAGCACCGCGTTGACGTTGGGGTGCGCGGTGTATGCGGCCTCGAACTCGGACAGGGCGACGTCGGGCGTCCAGGTGCCGGCGGGGTTGGCCACGTCGACCCACTTCTTCGACGAGAAGTACGGGGCCAGCACGGCGTCGTAGCCGTCGGCGAACAGCGTCGCGTTGTTGTCGGTCGGTGCGCCGCGCATGACCATGACCTGGGGCTTGGCCACGTGCCAGGCGGCGACGCAGCTGACCAGGCCCTTGCCGAGCAGGGTCCCGACGTAGTTGTTGTTGAAGCTGACGTAGTACTTGCGGGTGCCGCCGAGGGTGAGCCGGTCGTAGTCGATCACGTCAACCCCGTGCGACTTGGCGTAGGACTCGATCTTGGCCCCGACGCCGGAGTCGAGCGGGTCCATGATCAGCACATCGGCGCCCTTGGTGATGTCCGCCTGGGCGTCCGAGTACTCGGTGGCGTCGCTGCCCAGCGCGTTCTGGATGACGATCTGGGACGGCTTGAGGCCGGCGTCCTCCATGGACTTCTTCAGGTACGGGGCGTCGAACTCCACGTAGCGGGTTGACGAGACCGTGTCCGGCAGGATCGCCGCCACGTTCCCCTTGCCGCGCCCGGCGATCGACTTGAGCTCCTTCATCGCCGAGAAGCTCAGGTTGAACGACTTGAAGGTGAGCTTGGGGACGCTCCCAGAACCCGAGGAAGCCGGGCTGCTCGATGAGCTGCTGCCGCACGCGGCCAGGGTAAGGGCCGCGCAGGCGGCGACCGACGCCAGAGCGAGTCTTCGCCTAGAAAGAAAAACCAACGAAACCACCTCGTTTGTGGACTCGACGTGCACGCGCAAAATAGGACATCGCGGACCATGGTGTAGTAAGGCGCCTGTGACGTTAACCGTAGACTTCAGCTAATTAACGCGGCCATAAACATCGCGGTGCGGGCGTTAAAATAGAGTTAACAAGGCGGCCCGCAAGAGGCACCGCCCGGCGCTACTCGGCCGCGATCCGGTATCCGGCCCGGGGCTGGGTCAGGATCAGCGGCGTGGCGCCCGCGCCTTCCAGCTTGGCCCGCAGCCGCCGGACATACACCCGCACATACTCGGTCTCGGTTTCATAGCCGTGGCCCCAGACCCGCCGGAGCAGGTGGGCATGGGTGAGCAGCTTGCCCCGGTTGGTGGCGAGCTCACGCAGCAGCGCGAACTCCGTCGGGGTCAGGTGCACCGGCCGGCCCCCGCTCGTCACCTGCTGGCTGGCGAGATCGATCACCAGCTCGCCGATGATGATCGCTGCGGGCTCTGGCTCGGTGGCCGCGGCCGGCCGGGTACGCCGCAGCGTGGCGGTGATCCGGGCCAGCAGCTCCTCGATGCTGAACGGCTTGGTCATGTAGTCGTCCGCGCCCACGTTGAGCGCGGTGACCTTGTCCCGCTCGCCACCGCGGGCCGACACAACAATGATCGCGACCGAGGAGCGCTCCCTGATCTGGCGGCAGAGCTCGAACCCGTCGACCTCGGGCAGCATCAGGTCGAGCAGCACGATGTCGGGCTCCTCGGTCTCGAGCAGCTGCAGGGTGCGGACGCCATCGACCGAGACCACGGTGTCGAAGCCCCTGACGGCGAGGTTGGACCGGATCAGGTCGACGATGTTCGGGTCATCCTCGACCACGAGCGCGCGGGTGTTCTCCGGGTACTCAGGCACGGCGGGCCTCAACGGGCCGCCCGGCCGTGTGGCCATCGCCCACGGTGAGCTCGGCGACGCTCGCGGCGGGCTCGCCGGAGGCCTCGCTCTTCGCAGGCATCTCGACCGGCAGGTGGATCCGAAATCGGGTTCCGTGCTCCGGCTGCTCCAGCTCGATCCGGCCGCCGTGCGCCTCCACGATTCCCTTGGCGATGCTCAGCCCGAGCCCGGCCCCCGCAGTGGGCGAGCGGCGGCGGGCCGGCTCGAACGGAGCGCTGGCGATGTCGCCCGGCATGCCGGCACCGTCGTCGAGCACGCCGATCGAGATGCCGTCCCGCCCGGCCGCCGCGACGCTGACGCTGACCCGCGTCCCCGGCGGATTGTGGCCGAGCGCGTTGTCGAGCAGGTTAACGAAGACCTGCTCCAGACGGTCATGGTCGGCCCAGACGACCGGCAGGGACGGTTCACACGTCACCTCGACCATGGGCGCGGCGGCCGGGGGCAGGCAGGCGACGGCGGCGTCGAGGACGAGCGAGAGGTCGCACCAGTCCCGCTGCAGCCGCAGGATTCCCGACTCGATCGCGGAGAAGTCGAGCAGATCGCCGACCAGGCGCCCGAGCCTGGCAGACTCGGCGGCGATCCGCTGCAGGAACCGCCGCTGCGAATCGGTGTCCCAGGTCACGTCCGGCTGCATCAGGCTGGAGGCGTACCCCCTGATCGCGGTCAGCGGGGTCCGCAGCTCGTGGCTCAGCCGGGACAGGAACCCGCGCTGCAGTTCCTGTGACCGGCGCAGCGCCGTCGCCTCCTGGTGCGCGAGGCCGGCCTCTTCCCGCTCGAGCGCCAGCCGCAGCGAGTGCGCCGCGTCCTCCATCAGCGCGGTGGCGTCGGCGCCGGCCGACCCGGCCCGCCAGCCGGCCAGCAGCACGGTCGGCCCCGCGGGCGCGGCAAACGTCACCGCGAGAAGCTGCCGGCCCGCGACCTCGAGCTGGCTCGCAACGTCGTTGCGGCCCGGGATCGCCAGCAGCCTGTCGGCCGCCTCGAGCAGCTCCGCCGGGGGGGCCGCGCGGACCGGGGAGGCCGGGCGCCCGGTGCCGCTGCGCTTCTCCGCTGTCGTGAACGCGCGGCAGGCTGGCGCCTCGTTCGGCGCGCGGGTCATCAGCGCCACCTGATCGGCCTGCAGCCCCCGGCGCAGCGCCTGCAGCGCGATCACCAGTCCCTTGGCCACCGGGATGGGCCCGGCCAGGGTCTCCAGCATTTCCCTTATCGTCTCGAGCACCCGGTTGCGCGCGGTGACCTCATCGAGCAGCCGGTCTCGCTCGATCGCGCTCGCCGCGTACCCGGCGTACAACGTGACCAGGTCGAGCTCGTCGCGCTGCGGCTGGCCCGTCTCTCTGCGGAATACGGTGATCACCCCGGCGAGGCCCCCGGGACCCAGCACCGGAACCGACCATGAGCTCGTCACCTTGGCCGCCCGCGCCAGATCGCTGAACGGGGCCCAGGCCGTCCCGGCTCGCACGTTGTCGAAAACGGGTTTCTCCGTGACCGCGGCCATGCCGGGCGGTCCGCCGGCGGGCCCGCGCGGCAACCGGGACCACGCGGCGAGCAGCGCGTCGGGCAGCCCCAGCGAGGCCGCGCAGACGAGCGTGTCGCCGGTGAGCAGGTGGATGCACAGCCGCTCACTGCCGAGTGCGGCCCCGAGCGCCGACAGGATCAGCGAGAGGCTGGACGACGGGTCGGCCGACACGAGGCGGTCGGCCAGTCCGTGCAGCCGGGTGAGCTGGCCGCGCGCCGAGGAGTCGATCTGCTGGCCCGACACCAGCGCCACCACGTCGTCCGGGTGCACCTCGCTGGGGCGGACCTCGGCGACGACCCGGCCACGGCGCAGCACCACGATCCGGTCGGCCAGCCGGAACATCTGGTCGATGTCGTGGCACGCGAGCAGGATCGTCGCGCCCATCTCGCGCAGCCGCGTGATCAGCTGCTCCACCTGGGCCGACTCGTTGACGCCGAGCGCGGCGGTCGGCTCGTCGAGCAGCAGCAGCCGGGGCTCTCGTGCCATCGCACGCGCCACGGCCACCATCTGGCGCTGGCCCCCGGAGAGCAGCCGCACCGGCCTGGTGGTGTCCCTCAGCGGGATCTCGTAGCTGCGCAGCACCTCGGCGGCCGCTGCGTGGAAGCGGACGTCGGACATCAGCAGCCTGCGGCGCTCCCGGCCGAGCAGCAGGTTCGACGCGACGTCCAGGTTGTCGCACAGCGCCAGGTCCTGCCACACGACCGCGACCCCCTGGCGGGCGACCGACAGCGGGTCGTGCGGCAGCGGCCTGCCGCCCAGCACGATCCTCCCGCCGGTCGGCCGCACGTCCCCGGCGATGCAGCGCACCAGCGTGGTCTTGCCGGCGCCGTTCTCGCCCGCCAGCGCGACGAGCTCGCCGGGCCGGACCGCGAGGTCGACGCCGTCCAGGGCCCGCACCGGGCCGAACCGCACGGCGAGCCCGGACACCGAGAGCAGCGGCCACGACGACTCGGGCACGTTCCCCGCTGCGGCAGCGCTCATTGGCACATTGTGACGGTCATTCCGGCTATGCACCACCAGCGCGGTGCCCCCGATCTGCGCCGCCGCCGCGCACCTCGGCGATCCTGCCCGCCAGGAACGCCTGTTCGGCGGCGTTCTCGGTCAGGCCGAGCGCGGTTCGGTACGCCCGCGCCGCATCCTGATGGCGACCCAGGCGCCGCAGCAGATCGGCGCGGGCCGCGGGCAGGTACCGGTAGCCCGCCAGCCGGCCCTCGCGCTCGATGGCCTCGATGTCGGCCAGGCCCGCCTCCGGCCCGTCGGTCATCGCGTGCACGACGGCCCGGTTCAGCGCGACCACGGGCGTGGGCCACGCGCGGACGAGCTCGTCGTAGAGCGCCAGCAACTGCGGCCAGTCGGTGCCGGCATAGCTCGGTGCCTGCGCGTGCACCGCGGCGATGGCCGCCTGCAGCAGGAACCGCCCCGGCGGCCCCGGCCGCCCCCGCAGCGCGCTGGTCACAAGGGCCGCCCCCGCGGCGATCGCGGTCCGGTCCCAGCGCGACCTGTCCTGCTCCTCGAGCAGCAGCAGGCGCCCGCCGGGCGCCGTGCGGGTGGCCCGGCGGGCGTCGGTCAGCAGCAGCAGCGCCAGCAGGCCGCGTGCCTCGCGCTCGTCCGGCATCAGGTCGCACAGCATCCGGGCCAGGCCGATCGCCCGGTCCACGAGCTCGGGACGAACCAGGTGCGGGCCGGCCGGCGCGGTGTGCCCGGTCGTGTACAGCAGGTGGATCACGGTGAGGACAGCGTCGAGCCGGTCGGGCAGTTCTGCCGGGCCCGGGACGCGGTAAGGGATCCGGGCGGCGGAGATCTTCTTCTTGGCCCGGGTAACCCGGGCCGCCATGGTGGGCTCGGGCACCAGGAACGCCCACGCGATCTCGGCCGTTGCCAGGCCGCACACCAGCCGGAGCGTGAGCGCCACCTGGGCCTCCCGCGCGAGGGCGGGGTGGCAGCACGTGAACACCAGGCGCAGCCGGTCGTCCGGGATCGCGCCGGCCTGGCCGCCCGGTGCCAGGCCGGCCGCGGGCGATTCACCGCCCGCCTCGCCTAGCGTTCCGGGCGGTGAACCCGGTTCGATCAGCAGCGGAAGTTTGCTGCGCAGGGTGCGGTCGCGGCGCTGGACGTCGAGCGCGCGCCGCCGGGCAGCGGTGGTCAGCCAGGCACCCGGATTGCGCGGCACGCCCCGCCGGGACCAGGCGTCGAGCGCGGCGACGTAGGCATCCTGGACGCACTCCTCGGCCACGTCGATGTCGCGGGCAACCCGCGCCGTCGCGGCGAGCACGAAGGCCCACTCGCGACGGTGCGCGTCCGCGACCGCGGCACTGACCTCGGCGTCAGTGGCCGACGGCTGGTCCTCGGTCACCCCGCGATCACCAGCGGTCACCCGGCCGAGCCGGACATGTCCATGATCGGCCGCACCTCGACGCCGCCGAACGGCGCCGGGCAGAGCTTGGCGACCTCGAGGGCCTGATCGAGATCGGAGGCCTCGATCAGGTAGTAACCGCCGAGCGCCTCCTTGGTCTCGGTGAACGGCCCGTCGGTCACGATGTCGTCGCGGATCGTGGTGGCGGTCTGGGTCGGCTGCAGCGCGTTGCCGCCGAGCATCTGGACGCCCTTCTCGGCGAGTTGCTCGGCGAACCGCCCGTGCGCCTTGCCGGCCTGCTCCCAGACCTCTGGCCCGCCCTCGGCGTAGCCGCTCTCCCGCTCGTAAATGAGGATCAGGTACTGGCTCATCGTGGTGTCTCCTTCGCTCGCTCGGCTCGGTCCGATACCTCAACGACGAACGACCCGCCCCGGGATCGACAGGCCCCCCGAAAGATTCTCTCTGACACCCCGGCGATACCCGGCGATACCCCGGCCTGCCGTGATGGCAGAAAAGGTGGGATTTTCGTCATTGCGGACACATTCCGGGGCGGCGACGATGGGGACATGGCCCCCCACAGCGTGCTGATCGTCGTGTTCGACAACGTGCAGAGCCTCGACGTAACCGGCCCGCTCGAGGTGTTCGCTGGGGCGAACCGCTACCTGGCGGCCCGCGGCGCAGGCGCCCCGGCATACCGGATCACGGTCGCCAGCCGGGGAGGGGCGCCGGTATGCACGTCGAGCGGGCTCACCCTGGTCCCCGACGGCGATCTGGCCAGCGCCGCGGCCCCCGGCACGCTGGTGGTGCCGGGCGGCGAGGGCGCACGATCGGAGAACGAGGAGATCGTGGCCTGGCTCCGGCGGCTCGCCCCGATGGCCGCACGGATCACCTCCGTGTGCACCGGGTCCTTCCTGCTCGCCCGGGCCGGGCTGCTGGCCGGCCGGCGCGTGACCACGCACTGGGCCTACTGCGACGAGCTGCAGCGGAGGTTCCCCGAGGTCACCGTCGACCCCGAGCCGATCTACGTCGCAGACGGCGCCTTCGTCACCTCTGCCGGGGTGACCGCGGGCATCGACCTGGCCCTGGCGCTGGTCGAGGAGGACGTCGGCAGGGACGCGGCGCTGACCGTCGCCAGGCATCTGGTGGTGTTCCTGCGCCGGCCAGGGAACCAGGCTCAGTTCAGTGCCCAGCTGCGGGCGCAGGTGGCCCGGCGGCCCGCCGTGCGCGAAATCCAGCACTGGATCAGCGAACGGCCCGGCGCCGACCTGTCCGTCGACAGCCTGGCCGCGCGGGCGGGCCTGTCCGCGCGCCAGTTCGCCCGCAGTTTCACCGCCGAGACCGGCGTGACGCCCGGCCGGTACGTCGACCGGGTGCGGATGGAGGCAGCCCGCCGCGAGCTCGAGGACACCGGGCACGGGGTCGAACTGGTGGCAAGGAACTGCGGCTACGGCACGCCCGAGGCGATGCGGCGGGCGTTCATCCGAACGCTCGGCGTCTCCCCCGCCGGATACCGGCAGCGGTTCGCCGCGCCGGGCCTGCCGGGCCTGCCGGGCCTGCCGGGCCTGCGCGGCCACCCCGGCCGTGCCGACCAGGCCGGCCGTTCCCCCCACCCCGCGGCCCTGCCGCCCGCCGAGAGGAACCCCCGTGCAGATAGCAATCTTGCTCTATGACCGGTTCACCGCGCTCGACGCGATCGGGCCCTATGAGGTGCTGAGCCGCCTGGATCACGCCGAGGTGGTCTTCGCCGCCGAGCGGCCGGGCCCGGTGCGCACCGACACCCGGATGCTCACGATCACCGCCGATGCCGGGCTCGGTGAGCTGGCGCATCCCGACATCGTCCTGGTGCCCGGAGGCCCCGGCCAGGAGGCGCAACTCGACGACGGTCCAGCCCGCGAGTGGCTGCGCCAGGCCGACGCGGTCACCAGCTGGACCACGTCGGTATGCACCGGGTCGCTGATCCTGGCCGCTGCCGGCCTGCTGCAGGGCCGCCGGGCCACCTCGCACTGGCTCGCCCTGGACCGGCTCGCTGCCTTCGGGGCGCAGCCGACGAGGGAACGCGTGGTCATCGACGGAAAGTACGTCACAGCGGCCGGCGTGTCGGCCGGCATCGACATGGCCCTCGAGCTGTCCCGGCGGATCGCGGGCACGCCAGCGGCGCAGGCCATCCAGCTGATGCTCGAGTACGACCCGCGCCCACCGCTGAACGCCGGGTCACCCAGCATGGCGCCGCCCGACCTGGTGGCCGCGATGCGCCGTCGCAGCAGGCACACCGAGCTGAGCCGGTAGCCGCTCAGCCCGGCCCGGCGGACCCCGCCTACCCGGCGGACCCGCCCGCCCCCCATGCCCGGGCGGCGATCTTCCGGAGATCCGTAACGGCCGCCGCCGGGTCAGCCGCGCCGTACACGGACGACCCGGCGACGAACACATCGGCACCTGCCTCGGCACAGCGCGCGATCGTCTCCTCGGTGACCCCGCCATCCACCTGCAGCCAGACCGAGCTGTCCCTGCCCCCGACCATCTCGCGGGCACGGCGGATCTTCGGCAGCACCAGGTCGAGGAAGTGCTGGCCGCCGAACCCCGGCTCGACGGTCATCAGCAGCATCATGTCGAACTCACCCACCAGATCGGCGTAGGGCTCGACCGCGGTGGCCGGGTTGACGGCCAGCCCGGCGCGCGCGCCGGCGGCCCTGATCGCGCGCAGCGTCCGGACCGGCGACGATGCCGCCTCGGCGTGGATCGTCACGTTGCCTGCCCCGGCCTCTGCATAGCCGGGCGCCCAGCGGTCCGGCTCTTCGATCATGAGATGGCAGTCAAGTGGGAGGGTCGCGTGCCTGACCAGCGACTCGACCACGGGCAGGCCGACCGTGAGGTTCGGCACGAAGTGCCCGTCCATCACGTCGACATGCAGCCAGTCGGCGACATCCGCAACCACCGCGGCCTCGTCAGCTAGCCTGGCGAAGTCCGCGTTCAGCACGCTGGGCGCAAGTTGGACAGTCATGGCGCCACCAAGTCTAGGGCCCGGCAACTGCCGCAGCCGTCCGAGAACTGTCGTAGCCGCCCGCTAGCGTTCGATGCTGTATTCGAACCCCCAACCGCCGAGGAGGCGCTCGTTGAATACCGAGGCATCGAGCAGGCTGCTCGACCGCGTCCGCAAGCTGCTGGCCAAGGCAGAGGACGAGAGCGTGACACCGCCGGAGGCGCAGGCTCTGACCGCCAAGGCCGCGGAGCTGATGGCCAAGTACGGGATCGACCGCGCGCTGCTCGCCGCCGAGCGGCCGGAGACAGACAAGCCCTCCAACCGCATGATCGACATCGACAATCCCTGGGCGCGGGTCAAGGCACACCTGCTGTGCGGGCTCGGCTCCTCGCTTCGCTGCCAGGCCATCTTGCTCAGCACCGGCACCGGCACCAAGGTGCATGTGTTCGGCTTCCAGTCAGACCTCGAACGGCTCGACGTTCTCTACACCTCGGTGCTGATCCAGATGTGGCACGGCCTGGCGGGCGCCCAGGTGCCGGCCTGGAGCCGCAGCCCCCGGGCCTGGCGGCGCAGCTGGCTGCTCGGCTTCGCGACCGCCGTGATCTCCCGCGTCCGGGCGGCCGAGCACGCGGCCGCCTCCCGGGCAACCAGCCCGGACGACTCCGCGGGCTCCAGGACCGCGCTGGTCCTGGCCGACCGGGCGCAGGTGATCCGCGGCGAGGCCGAGCGTGCGTACCCACTCACCCGCACCGCCCGGATTACCTACAGCGGGACCGGCTACCGGGACGGTTATGCAAAAGGCCAGCAGGCCGACATCGGCGCCGGCCGGGTGACCCGAGGCCGCGGGCGCGCGCTCACCGGAGCACGCGGCTGACCTGGCCAGCGACGAATCCCGCCCCTCCCCCGTCCCCCGTCCCCGTCCCCCTCCCCCGTCCCCCTCCCCCGTCCCCGCCCCCGGTCCCCGCCCCCGGTCCCCGCCCCCCCGGTCAGGTCCGGCGGCGCCTCCCATCGTCTGGCCCGCTGACAGTGGTAAGCAAAGCGGTCTTTTACTGGTACTGGCATGACTACCCTTAGGGCCATGACGTCCGGCGGAGATCCCGCGGCGCTGGGGCAGCTGCTCAGGTCGCGGCGCGAACGCCTCGTGCCCGCCGATGTGGGCCTGCCTGCGGGCTTGTCAGCGGGGCGCCGCCGGCGCACAGCCGGATTGCGCCGCGAGGAAGTCGCCCTGCTGGCCAACCTGTCCGCCACCTACTACACGTTCCTGGAGCAGGGCCGCCCGGTGCGACCTTCGGTGCAGGTCTTGGACGCGCTCGCCTCCGCGCTGCGGATGTCCGCCGCCGAGCGACGCTACCTGCACGTCCTGGCCTACGGTCCCGGCAGCACCAGTGACCCGGCCCCCGGCGCGTCCGCCCCGCCTGAGCGGCTCGATTCCGCCGTAGCTGACCTGGTTCAGCGGCTCGAGCCGTTTCCGACGCTGGTCAAGGGGCGCCGCTGGGACGTCCTGGCCGCGAACCCTGCCGCGCGCGAGCTGTTCGGCGACTGGTCGGCGGGACCGCCGGGCGAGCGCAACCTGGTGCGCTGGATGTTCACCACCGACCAGGCCCGGGAGGTCTACCTGGAGTGGGAGCCGGAGGCCCGGGCCATGCTCGGCCGCTTCCGGCTGTCCGCCGCCCGTTACCCGGACGACCCCGATATCCGCGCGCTGATCGGCGATCTCCAGCGGGACAGCGAGCACATCAGGGACTGGTGGCCGCGCCACGACGTCGCCGCCATCGGCAGCGGCTCAAAGAAACTCCGCCACCCGCGGCTCGGCCCCGTCGAGTACTCTCACGTGGTTCTCCAGGTCGCCGACCACCCGGACCAAAACCTGATCACATACTCCCCGGCCGCCCCGCCGGGGCCAGGCCAGTAACTTCTTCCCTGGCCGACCGTGCCCGCCTGTTACGCGCCAGATCGATATGCGAGCGGCAGCTGCTGAGTCTTGTCCCGCCGCCCGCCATGCTTCCGCTAGGTGTTCCAGGTTCTCTGATCTGGCCAGGCCGGTCAGCTCGGCGGTGGGCGGTAGGCGATGCCAAGGCGGTCGAGGAGGAAGGCGTAGTAGTCGGTGACCAGTTCAATCTCTCGGTCGAGCGACTGCCCGAGCCCGTGTCCTCCGGACTCCATGCGCAGTAGTACCGGTTCGTCAGACGCGGTGGCCGCCTGCAGGCGGGCGCACATTTTCTTGGGGTGCCAGGCCTCTACCCGCGGGTCGAACTCGCCGCCGGTCAGCAGCATCGCCGGGTAGCGCACCCCGTCGCTGACGTTGTGGTACGGCGAGTACGCAAGCAACGCCCTGAACATGTCAGGGTCCTCAACGCTGCCGTACTCGGTGACGTTGTAGCGCCCGTTCGGTGTCGTCTCCACACGCAGCATGTCCATCACCGGGACGGCCGCGACCACCGCCCGGGCGATGTCAGGCCGTTGGGTAACGACTGCTCCCATGAGAAGGCCGCCGTTGGAGCCGCCGATGATCGCGAGGCGATCCCGCCGGGTGATGCCGTGCTGCACGAGGTGGTCAGCGCACGCGATGAAATCGTCGAAGCAGTTCTGTTTGGCCGCGAGGCGCCCCTCGTGGTACCACAGCTCGCCGTACTCGCCGCCGCCGCGGATGTTGGCCACGGCATATATCCCGCCCTGTTCCAGCCACGCCAGGATCTGCGGGTTGAAGTGCGGGCTCAGCGAGATGCCGAACCCGCCATAGCCGGTCAGCAGGACCGGCGGCGAGCCGTCTCGCGCCGTCTCGGGCGCGGCGATCACGCTCAGCGGCACGGTGGTGCCGTCTTTGGAGGTGGCGAACTCCCGGGTGACCTTGTAGCCGGACATATCCACGGCAGTGGTGGTGCCCAAACCGGTGCGGCGTGGAGGGGCGCCGTCTGCACCGAGCCACCATCGCGGCGGCTCGGTGAACGACTCGACGCTCCATACCGCCTCGTCTGCCGCCAGCGCGGCGAGGCTGGACACCGTGCTGAGCGCCGGGACCTCGACGGCCGGCAGCGGGGTGCCGTCGAGCGCGAAGCGACGGATGCCGCAGGGACCGCCGTCGATATCGCTGACCCACAGGGTGTCGTCGGTGACAGCGAGGCCAGTGATCGTCACGCTGCCCGGGGGGATGACCTCCTCGGCGTCGGCGACAGTTGCGCCAGTCGTGAGCGTCACGCGTAGTACGGCGCCTCGCGGGGACGCCGCGCGTGAGAGCAAGAACAAGCTGCCCGCACCGAACGCGGCGGCGACGCACTTATCAGCGATCCCAGCGACCTGCCACCAGCCCGCCACACTGCCGGCGGCCGTGCCGTCACCGCCGGCGACCTGGCGACGGACGAAGATCTGCCACTCCCCGCCATCACCCTTCTGCGCCTGGTCCATCACCCAGCCTCCCTCGCCGGAGGCGGTCAGGAAGTTCTCCACGATGGCGGGATCGGCGAACGGACCGCTCAGCTCGGCCTTGTCCCCAGTCGACCCGAGCTCGTGGGTCCACACCTGCTGGTGGAACCCGTCAGGGTCAGAACGGCTGTACCAGAAGGCCTGCCCGTCGTGCCGCCAGGCCAGCGACGCCACAGCCGCAGCCGGGTTCGCGTGCGCGATGGGAGTGTCGACGACCTCGCCGCTCGCCACGTCATAGACGAAGATGGTGCCGTCCTCGCTGCCGTGCTCCGACAGCGACAGCGCCACCCGGGCGCCGTCGGGCGACGGGACACAGAAATCGATCGCCGTCTCACCAGAAGCGTCGATCGCGTTGGGATCAACCAGGACGCGTTCCGTGGCGGTATCGGCGAGGTCGGACAGCGCGACGAGAAACGGCTGCTGCCGGGGAGGCTGGCGCTTCAGCGCGAAGTACACCAACCCGCCACGACCCAACCAGCGGTACGAGGTGGAACCGGTCTCGAGCAACTGCCTGACCCGGGTGTGCACGGCCGCCCGGCCCGGCATCGCGTCGAGGAAATCCCGGGCTTGGCGGCTTTGCTCAGCCGTCCACTCCGCGGTCCGTTCAGCCGTCGAATCCTCCAGCCAGCGATAGTCCTCCGTGACCGCAAGACCGTGATAGATGGTGGTTACCGGGATGCGCTGAGCGACAGCACGCGGGACGGGAGTCACAGATCGAGTCAACCACGGCCGACAGCTCAATGCCCCTCACCCGACCAGTGCGGACAACCGCCGGACGACCGGATAAGCGAAGTCGTTTGCCATGCACGAGCGCACCGGACGACGCACCTGAGCACCACCTGCGGAGCCGACGCCCGCCGCATGCAGCTCATATAGGCGGCGGATCTTGCACAGTTCGTCACTGCTGATCGTTACGGTGTGCGAAACGATCTGTCCGTATTCTTCAGGAGCGACATTCGGGACTCATGCCGAGTAACGCGCCTTCACGTGATGTACGTGGCTGGCTCGCTGGTGTAGGTCCGGCCGCTTGGTGCGGTCCATTCGAACCAGCCGGGTTTGACCTGGCGGAGTTTCCAGCGGGGATGCTGTTTGAGCTGGTGGTCTCGGCGGCATTCGCCGCTGAGGTTGCAGGCGCAGGTGAGTCCGCCGCTTTCCCACGGGATCGTGTGGTCCAGGTCCGCGCGCCAGGCAGGCTGACGGCAGACCGGGTTGCGGCAGGTCAGGTCGCGGGCGATCACGTACTCGCGCAGCCGGGGCGGTGGCCGGTAGGCGCCGGATGCGATGGTGTGCGCGCATCCGCCGGCGGCGGCGTCGGCGTCGGCCTGGGCCAGGGCGCGTTGCAGCGCCCGGGTGGCGCTCCGGAGCGCGGCGGCGATGATGCGGTCCGCCGGCCCGGTACCTGAGCCCGGCCCCGCACTTCCCGGCGGCCCTGTACTTCCCGGCGGCCCGGTCTTTTGCGGCGGCCCGCCGTTTCCGGGCAAAGCACCTCGGTTTGCCAGGGCGGCGACGGTGTCCTGGCTGATCGTGAGTGTGACCCGGCCGGCAGGCCCGCGGGTGGCTGGCGGCCCATCGCGGGGCGAGCCTGTCGCCGTCGCCGGGCGGGCGCGGCGGCGGATCCGGGTGACCGCGATGGCGTGGCCGTCGGGGCTGGTGACGATCACCCGCCACTGGGCTGAAGGGTCGCCGGCGGCGGCCAGCGCGAGCTGGCGGGCCTGGGCGGGAGTGATCGCGCCGATCCTGCCGAGCGTGCCCGGCCGGTCGGCGAGCCCTGCGAGTGTGGTCCAGGGCAGCGTCACATCCAGCAGTCCAGCGGCTGGCGGAGTTCCGTCAGCCGGGGCGGGCCGGGCCAGCCCTGGCGGCAAGGGGCCGAGCGCTGGCCACGCTGGTGCCGGACCTGTGCCGTGCGGGTCGTCGTCGCTCTCCCAGGGATCGACGCCACCGTCAAGACCTGCGTTATCAGCGGCGCTGCCCTTGCCAGAGCCGGCACAGTCGCGGCCGTCACCGAAGCCGGCGAGGTTGTCATCGGCCGACTCCAGGTCGCCGCCGGGCAAAGGCTCGTCCGGCGGAGGAGGCAACTCGTCCGGCGTTATCGGCGGCTGGGGACTGCGGCCGGGGCGACCGCGGGAGCCGGCGCGGCCGTCAGGACGCGGCCCAGCGTCAGGACGCGGCCCGCTGTGGGGGCCGCAGTCGCTGGCGGGCGGCGGAGGCTGGCCGGGCGGTGCGTCTTCGGCTGGGGGCGCGGGTGGGTCGGTGCCCAGGACCAGGCCGAGAAGCACCTGGGCGCGGTGC
>JASHQP010000741.1 GCA_030039095.1 Streptosporangiaceae bacterium | reverse complement strand
GCCGCCGACCTCGGCGAACAGCCAGGCCGACCCGTCCGGCAGCGCGGGCACCGCGGCGTTGGCCCGGTTCGCGCGGACCACGTCGACCATCCGGGCGTCGATGCCCTCGAGCGCCAGCACGGCCGGTCCGGTCAGCGCGGGCGCGTCGTCGGCGGCGGCCGGCATGTCCGGGTAGCCGAGCACGCACAGGGCGGTCGCGGCCGGCACCGGCACCAGCGCCACGGTCGCACCCAGCACGATGGCGCAGGTGCCCTCCGATCCGGTGAGAGCCCGCGCCAAGTTCCTGGAACGCGACGCCAGCAGGTACTCGAGCGAGTAGCCGGACACCTGGCGGCGGAACCGCCCGAACTCGCCGGCCAGCGGGTCGAGCTTCTCGGCGACGAACGCGTCGAGCCCGGGGACGCCGGCACTCGCTGTCCCCTTCCCGCCCTCCCGGCCCGGCCCGCCCTCCCCTGCCCGCAGCCGCCGGCCGGTGCCGTCGAGCACGTCGAGGGACAGCACGTTGGCGGCGGTGGTGCCGTACGCCATCGCGTGCGCCCCGCACGAGTTGTTGCCGATCATCCCGCCGACCGTGCACCGCGAGTGGGTCGACGGATCCGGCCCGAACCGCAGCCCGTGCGGCCGGGCGGCACGCTGCAGATGGTCGAGGACCACGCCCGGCTGCACGGTCGCGGTCCGTGCGTCCGGGTCCACGGCAACGACCTTGTCCAGGTGGCGGCTCAGGTCGAGCACGACGCCGGGGCCGACCGCGTTGCCCGCGATCGACGTGCCGCCGCCGCGGACGGTGAGCGGCGTGGCCAGGTCGCGGCAGACGGCTGCGGCGGCGAGGACGTCGTCGACGGTCCGGGGGAACACGACAGCCTGCGGCACCACCCGGTAGTTGGACGCGTCGGACGAGTACTCCGCCCGCCGCCGGGCCGAGACGTCGACCACGGGGAGCTCCGGGCGGCCACCCTCCCGGGCCGGCACCGCGGGCCCCAGCTCGGCCCGGAGCCTGCGGAAGAGCTCCGCGCCGCTGGCCGGCACGTCAGGCGTGCTCGGCTGCGAGCCGGGCGCTGAACCCGAGCAGCACCGCCCCGGTCACGCCGTCCATGGCGCGGCGGACCCGGCGCCGGGCCAGGACCTGCCGGGCCCGGTGCAGGCCAGCGGTGAGCAGGATCAGGTAAGCCAGGGACAGCAGCGCGTGGCTCCACGCGAACGCCAGCAGCCAGCCGATCGGGGCGTGCGGCGAGAGGAACTGGGGCAGCACCGCGAGGTAGAAGATCAGCACCTTGGGGTTGGTGATGTTGGAAAGGAACCCCTGGCGCCAGCCTCCGAAGGCCGCGCCGGCCGTCGCGGGCGCGCCGTCGTCGAACGGCACGTATTCGCCCCGGATCGCAGACCTGACCGCCTGCACGCCGAGAAACGCGAGGTAAGCGACGCCCGCCCACTTGATCGCCTGGAACACCGGCTCGGCCCGGATGATGAGCGCGGACAGGCCCGATGCGGCGGCCGTGCCCTGAACGATGTTGGAACTGGCAACGCCGGCCGCCGCCCACCGTCCGCGGCGCCGCCCGGCGGCGAGGGTGTTCTTGGTGACCACCGCGAAGTCCGGGCCTGGTATCAGCACCAGCACCGTGGCGAAAGCCAGGAACTCACCATACGTAGCCCACGTCATCGCCGGCCATTTTACCGTCGTGGCCGGTCCCGCCGCTAAGCGCCGGGCACCAGCCGGGCCGGGCTCGGCGGCGCCCCGTCACCGTGGCCCGCTCCACGGCCGCGCCGAACCGGACACGGATGTTCAAGCGCGCGGCCCGGGTGGGCCGGCACGATGGCACCGTGAAGCCCGAGGAGCACATCGCTGAGCTGGAAACTGACGGCGCTCTGCTCGCCGCGGCGGCCGAACGGGCCGGGCTCGACGCCCCGGTCCCCGGCTGCCCGTTGTGGAAAGTCAGGGAGTTGCTGCGGCACACCGGATACGTACACCGCTGGGCGGCGAGCTACGTGGCGCACGGCTATCAGGAGGAGGTCGACCGCTCCAGCGAGGAGGAACTGCTGCGGGACGGCCCGGGCGACGCGGAACTGCCCGGCTGGTTCCGCGATGGCCACGCCGGGCTGGTGACGGCCCTCCGGTCAGCCGACCCGGCGCTGGACTGCTGGGCGTTCCTCGAGGCGCCATCGCCGCTGGCGTTCTGGGCCCGGCGCCAGGCCCACGAGACCGCGATCCACCGGGCCGATGCGCAGGGCGCGGCCGGTGACGTGGCTGCGTTTCCCGCCGCGTTCGCCGCCGACGGCATCGACGAGCTGCTGGTCGGCTTCGCGTCCCGGGACGGGGTGCGCGGGCCGTCCCGCCGGCTACTGGTGCGGGCGGCCGACACCGGCGACGAATGGCTGGTCGAGGTCGGAACCGGGATCATGGCCCGCCGGAGCGCTGGTGGCGCCGGCCGGTCGGACTGCGTGGTGGCGGGACCGGCCTCCGAGCTGTACCTGCTGCTGTGGAACCGGCTGCCGGGCGGGGGCACGGTGACCGTCGGCGGAGAACCCGAGCTGCTGCGATCCTGGCAGGCCCAGGTGCAAGTGAGATGGGGGTGACCACGGCGGCGCCCGCCCGGCTGATCGGCGAACTGCCGCTCGTCGGCGGCGGCGGCGAGGCGGTCGGCCTGGCGCGCACGCTCGCGTCGCACGGCGTGGCAACGCTGCCGCCGCAGCTGATCG
>JASHQP010000740.1 GCA_030039095.1 Streptosporangiaceae bacterium | reverse complement strand
CGCTCGGCGGCGAGCTCGTTGAGCCTCGCGCAGAGCCGCTCGGCCAGCCGCCGGGAGTTCGCGAACACGATCGTGGAGCGGTGCGCCTCGATCTCGTCGAGCACGCGCTCCTCGACGTGCGGCCAGATCGAGCGCCGCTGCACCGGGTCGTCCGGGCCGTCGTCGTCGCGAGGCGCCCCGGCAGCGGTCTCCAGGTCGGCCATGTCCTCGACAGGGACGACGATCTGCAGGTCCAGACGTTTGTCACTCGGCGGCGCCGCGATCGTGACCGGCCGGCTGCCGCCGAGGAACGTGGCCACTTCCTGGGGCGGCCGGACCGTCGCCGACAAACCTATCCGTTGTATTGCCCGGGGGGGACGACCCCCCAGGACCCCCCCGCGTACTACCCGCTCGGGCCGGCCTTCGGCCGGCCGTCGCGGGCGTCCCGGCTCCGCCGCCTCCCCAATTGCCGCCGTGTCGATTGCTGGCTCGCCAGTTGACGCATCCTCCTCGCGCAGCGCGTCCAGGCGCTCCAGCGAGAGAGCCAGGTGCGCGCCGCGCTTGCCGCCCGCCAGCGCGTGCACCTCGTCGACGATCACGGTCTCCACGCTGCGGAGCGTCTCCCTGGCCTGGGAGGTGAGCAGCAGGAACAGCGACTCGGGCGTGGTGATCAGGATGTCCGGCGGCCGGCCGGACAGCTTGCGGCGCTCGTCGGCCGCGGTGTCGCCGGTGCGCACGCCGACCCGGATGTCGGGCTCGGCCAGGCCGAGCCGCCTCGCGGCCTGGCCGACCCCGGTCAGCGGCGAGCGCAGGTTCCGCTCGATGTCCACGGCCAGGGCCTTCAGCGGCGAGATGTACAGCACCCGGCAGCGCTGCTTCGGATCCGCCGGTGTCGGCTCGGTGGCCAGCTTGTCGATCGCCCACAAGAACGCGGCCAGCGTCTTCCCCGACCCGGTCGGCGCGATCACCAGCGTGTTGTCGCCCCGGCCGATCGCCGCCCACGCCTGCACCTGCGCCGGGGTGGGCCCGGCGAACGCGTCGCCGAACCAGGCCCTGGTCGCGTCGCTGAACCCGGGCACCTGGCCCGTGACCGGCGTGTGGACAGACATGCATCCATCCTGCCTTGCCGTACCGACAGCCGCGGCCCGTGAATGTACCGATCGACGGGTTATAGGCCGCCTTTCGGTACATTCACGGCCACGGCCCCCGAAGCCCAGGCAGGGGAAAGCCGCGCGAGCCGGTCACCGGGCCCGGGTGCCCATCGGGGTGGGTGCCACGGTCTCCGCCACCGGGTCGGCGTCGTACTGCGCCGGCTCGGTCTCGTCGGTCCCCGCCGGGAGCCTGACCGCGCGGAAGACGATCGTGAGCACGATCGTGACGGCCAGGTTGATGATGAACGCGGCGACGGCGATGTAGATAACGTGCCCGAGGATCGGGGCCGTCGACGCGCCGAAGTGCGCCTGCCCGCCGCCCGGAGTCCGGTATGCCTCGATCGTGCCGTAGACCATTGCCGCCGCCCAGCCGATGAGCAGTGCCCAGCGATGAAGCCACCGCGTGTACAAGCCGATCACGATCGCCGGGAACGTCTGCAGGACCCAGATCCCGCCGAGCAACTGCAGGTTGATCGAGAACGTCTTGCTCAGCGCCAGCGCAAACACCAGCGCGCCGAGCTTCACGAACAGCGACGCCCACTGGGCGACCCGCGTCTGCTCCGCGTCGCTGGCCCCGCGCCGGAAGAACTCCGTGTAGATGTTGCGGGTAAACAGGTTCGCGGCCGCGATCGACATGATGGCCGCCGGGACCAGGGCCCCGATGATGATGGCCGAGTAGCCGATGCCGGCGAACCAGCTCGGGAACATGTGCTCGAACAGCAGCGGCACCGAGAGCTGGGCGTTGTTCCCGCCCGCCTTGACGCCCGCGTTCACCGCCGGGGTGGCCAGCGCCATGTAGCCGAACAGCGCGATCAGCCCGAGCACCAGCGAGTATGCCGGGAGCGCGGCCATGTTGCGGCGGATCACGTCGCGGCGCCCGGTGGCCAGCACCCCGGTCACCGCGTGCGGGTACATGAACAGCGCCAGCGCCGACCCGACCGCGAGCGTCGCGAAGGCCCACTCCCCGGCCGGGGCCACGATCAGGCTGCCCTTGGGCTTGCCGGTGAGCGGGTTGGTCGCCGCGAGGTGCGTGCCAGCGGCGCTGAAGATGTGACCCCAGCCGCCCAGCCGGGTCGGGATGTAGAGCACTGCGACGATCACGGTCACGTAGATCAGCGTGTCCTTGACGAACGCGATCAGCGCCGGGGCGCGCAGCCCCGCCAGGTAGGTGTACGCGGCAAGCACCAGGAACGCGATGATCAGCGGCAGATCATTGGCGAACCCGTTGCTCGAGCTGCCGCCGACGCCGAGCACGATCAGCACCGCCTTGATGCCGATGAGCTGCAGCGCGATGTAGGGCATCGTGGCGAGGATCCCGGTCACCGCCACGGCGAGCCCAAGGGCCGGAGAGCCGTAACGGCCGCGGATGAAGTCGGACGGCGTGATGTAGCCGTGCGCGCGGGCGATCGACCACAGCCGGGGGGCGAAGACGAACACGATCGGGAACACCATGACCGTGTAGGACAGGGCGTAGAACCCGGCCGCTCCGGTCGCGTACACCAGCGCGGGCACGGCGATGAACGTGTAGGCGGTATAGAGGTCGCCGCCGAGCAGGAACCAGCTGATGAACGTGCCGAAGCCGCGCCCGCCGAGCCCCCACTCGTGCAGCTGCATCCGGTCGCGGGCGGGGCGCCACCTCGCGGCGGCGAACCCGATGACGGTGACGGCCAGGAACGAGATGAGGACGATCGTGAACGCGACCTCGTTGATGTGAGTCACTTCGGCGCCCCCGTCTCGTTGTCGGAGGCAGGGCTCGCGCCCGCGTCACCGTGTGGCCTGGCCCGCAGGAGCAGGTAAGCGAACATGGCCAGGATGGCGACCACCGGCACCAGCATCAGCTGGTACCAGTAGAAGAAGGGGAAGTCGCCAAGCTTCGGCGCGGACCGCGCGTAGATCGGCACCCATAGCGTGCCAGCGATCCCGACCAGGAGCAGGACCGACGCGGCGGCTAAGGCGGCGGGGCTCCTGCGCCGGGGTGTGGTCTGGGCCATCGCATCCTCTCAGGGGTTGTGCGCGCAGCGCCCGCCCCTGATCGCCACGGCGCGCAAACGAATGTGCCATGACACTGCAAACAATCGTGCAACGACATAACCCTCATTGCAATGGGTTGCACCGGTACGCCCGAGTAGGTGCCGTCTCGTCCGGCCTATTGATTCCGCCGATCTGGGGGCAGGATGGCGATGAGGCCGCAGCGGCGCGGTGCCCAGGTGCTGGAGGGCGATATGGCGAGTCTGACCTCGATGCTGAGGGAAGCGGTGGCCGGCCACGCCGACCGCCCGGCCGTGCGCATGGACGCGGCGGTCCTGACCTACGCGGACCTGCGGGACGCCGCCGCCCGCGTGGCCGGACTGCTGGCGTCGCTGGGCGTGGAACCGGGTGACCGGGTCGGCATCATGCTGCCCAACGTGCCCGCGTTCCCGATCGCCTTCTTCGGCGCACTCGGCGCCGGGGGCATCGTGGTGCCGATGAACCCGCTGCTCAAGAGCCGCGAGGTCGCCTACTACCTGGGCGATTCCGGTGCCAAGGTGCTGTTCGCCTGGCACGCGGCGGCGGGCGAGGCCACCAAGGGAGCCGCCGAGACCGGCACCCAGGTCGTCGACGTCACCGACCCGCTGCTGACGCTCGCCGGCCAGGACCCGGTGCCGGTCACCGAGGACCGCGGCGGCGACGACGACGCGGTGATCCTCTACACCTCGGGCACCACCGGCAGGCCCAAGGGCGCCGAGCTGACCCACGCGAACCTGACCCGCAACGCCGAGCTCACCGCGAGCACGCTGCTGAGGAGCGGCAGCGGCGACGTGGTCATGGGCTGCCTGCCGCTGTTCCACGTCTTCGGCCTCACGTGCGGGCTGAACGCGACGGTGATGTCAGGCAGCACGCTGTCTCTGCTGCCCCGGTTCGACGCGGGCAAGGCCCTGGAGATCATCGAGCGTGACCGGGTCACGATCTTCGAGGGCGTGCCCACGATGTACGCGGCGATGCTGCACCACACCGGCGAGCGGCCGGACACCTCGTCGCTCCGGCTGTGCGTCTCCGGCGGCGCGGCCATGCCGGTCGAGGTCCTGCGCGGGTTCGAGGAGGCCTTCGGCTGCATCATTCTCGAGGGCTACGGGCTGTCCGAGACCTCCCCCGTCGCCTCGTTCAATCACCCGGACAAGGTGCGCAAGCCCGGATCGATCGGCACGCCGATCGCCGGCGTCGAGATGCGCCTGATCGACGCCAGCGGCGGCGACGTGCCGCCCGGCGAGGTCGGCGAGATCGCGATCAGGGGCCACAACGTCATGAAGGGGTACTGGGGCAGGCCGGACGCCACCGCGGAGTCCATGACCGAGGGCTGGTTCCGCACCGGCGACCTCGCCCGGGTCGATCAGGACGGCTACTACTACATCGTCGACCGGAAGAAGGACCTGATCATCCGCGGCGGGTACAACGTCTACCCGCGCGAGATCGAGGAGGTGCTCTACGAGCACCCGGACGTCGCCGAGGTGGTGGTGATCGGGATCCCGCATCCCGAGCTGGGGGAAGATGTGGGGGCCGCCGTGAAGCTGAAGCCCGGCGCCACGGCCACGCCCGCCGACCTGCGCGCCTTCGCCAGGGAGCGGGTGGCCGCTTACAAGTACCCGCGCCACGTCTGGATCGTCGACGACCTGCCCAAGGGGCCCACCGGCAAGATCCTCCGCCGCGACGTGCAGCCGCCGAAGGACCTCTGATGGCCACGGATGCGCAGGACCGGTCCGGCGAGTTCCCCGATTCCGCCGACGCGGCCGGAGCCCTCGACCTGCTGCTGTCCGCCGCGGCGCTGGGGACGAGCCGGATGCTGCGCCCGGACGCCGCCACGCTGCACCTGGCGCTGTCGCTGGCCCGCCGGCCGCAGACGCTCGCCCGGCGGATGGGCGGGCTGACCGCCGAGCTCGCGAGGATCGCCGCCGGGGACTCGCAGATCGCGCCCGGCAGGCGGGACCGGAGGTTCCGCGATCCCGCGTGGGCCGGCAATCCGCTGCTCAGGCGCGCCATGCAGGCGTACCTCGCCGCCGGCCGGACCGCCGATGCGCTCGTGTCCGACGCGGAACTGGACTGGCGCGACAGCGAGCGCATCAAGCTTCTGGCCCTGAACGTGAACGCGGCTGCCTCACCCAGCAACAACCCGCTGATCAATCCGGCGGCGTTCCGCGCGCTGCGCGAGAGCGGCGGCCGCAGCGCCCTGCGCGGGGCCCGGGCGCTCGTCGGCGACCTGGTCGCGCCGCCAC
>JASHQP010000739.1 GCA_030039095.1 Streptosporangiaceae bacterium | reverse complement strand
GCCGTCGCGTCCGCGATCTGCAGGGCCCGCGCCTGGGCCTCGAGGCCGTCCCCGCCGTCACTGACCAGCCGGACCACCACCGGCAGCAGCCGCCGCCCGGCGACCGGGACGCCGAGGGCCCGCGCCCGCGCCTCGGCGTCGGCGGGATCGGCGTAGCCGTGGCCGAGGAAAGCGCCGAGGATCGTGCGGTGCGCCTGGCGTTCAAGGCTCTCCCGCTGGCTGTCCAGCAGCCGCCCGAGCGCCAGGGTGGTGGCCGCGCGCTCGACCAGTGCCACGTCACGGGGTTCCGGGGCGCTGCCGCGCGCCATGATCAGCCGCCCCCAGTCCTCGCCGCGCGCGCCTACCACGGTCACCAGCCAGCCGGAGGCCGGGTCGTAGCCGGTGCGCCCGGTCGGCGCGACCGCGCGGGACTGCGCTGCGAACCCAGCGAGCAGCCGCGCGGTGTCCTGCCCGGCTGCCTCGCACGCGAGCACCTGATGCGTCAGGTTCTCCAGGATCACCGGGCGCCCGGACAGCACGGCGGCCTCCCGCACCACCTCACCCGCTGGCGCGCCGGACACCGCCAGGTCGGTGAACACCTGATGCAGCCGTTCCGAGGCGCGCAGCTCCTCGAGCTGGGCGTCGATGATCAGCGCGTGCACCGCCTCGGTGACGTCGATGAACTGCGTCTCGCGCTCGAGCATGATCAGCGGCAGCCGGTGCCGGGAGGCCGCCGATACCAGCGCGGCCGGCAGGCTGCGGGCGTACCGGGAGCCGAGCTCGACGGCCAGCGCGCTGACCCCGACCGACGCCAGGTCGGCGACGTAGCGGGTCAGCCCGGCCGGGTCGTCCGGCAGCGCGATGCCGGTGGACAGTACCAGCTCGCCGCCGCGCAGCAGGTGTGCGGCCTCCGCGAGCTCGATCACGTGCACCCAGCGCACGGGGGCGTCGAGGCCGTCGGCGGCGGCCACGACGCGGGGGGCGCCGCGGCGCAGCGGATCGAGGGCCAGCACCTCGGCCACGGTCGGCAGCATTGGCGAAGACCTCCCGGAACGGAATCGACGTTGACATCAAGTAAGCCCAGAACCCCTCCATGCTTACACAGTGTCACTAGCGCCAGGACCCCGTCCGGCAGCACACTGGCTATGGAGGCGACCAGGACGAGGGGATTCGCGCAATGAAGCATGTTTCGCACTGGATCGGCGGCAAGCCGTGGACGGGCGAGGCGTCCAGCCGCGGTGACATCTACAACCCGGCAACCGGGCAGGTTACCGGCACCGTGGACTTTGCCTCGGCGGCCGAGGTCGACGCCGCTGTGCAGTCGGCGGCCGCCGCCTGGCCGGGCTGGGCGGAGACATCGCTGACCAAGCGGGTCAATGTGCTGTTCGCGTTCCGCGAGCTGATCACGCAGCACCGCGGCGATCTGGCCGCGCTCATCAGCTCCGAGCACGGCAAGGTCGCCTCGGACGCGGCCGGGGAGGTCGCCCGCGGGCTCGAGGTGGTCGAGTTCGCCTGCGGCATCCCGCACCTGATCGAGGGCGGGTTCTCGGAGAACGTCTCGACCGGTGTTGACGCGTACTCCATCCGCCAGCCGCTCGGCGTGGTGGCGGGGATTACACCGTTCAATTTCCCGGCCATGGTGCCGATGTGGATGTTCCCGATCGCGCTGGCCTGCGGGAACGCGTTCGTGCTCAAGCCGTCGGAGAAGGACCCGTCCGCGTCGGTCATGCTGGCCGAGCTGCTCGCCGAGGCCGGGCTGCCGGACGGGGTGTTCAGCGTGGTGCAGGGCGCCAAGGAGGCCGTCGACGGCCTGCTGACCCACCCCGGCGTCAGGGCGGTCAGCTTCGTCGGGTCGACGCCGATCGCCCGTTACATCTACGAGACCGCGAGCGCGAACGGCAAGCGGGTCCAGGCGCTGGGCGGTGCCAAGAACCACATGGTGGTGCTGCCGGACGCGGACCTCGACCTCGCCGCCGACGCCGCGGTGTCGGCGGGCTTCGGTTCGGCCGGCGAGCGGTGCATGGCGATCTCGGTCGTCGTCGCCGTCGACCCGATCGGTGACGAGCTCGTCGAGAAGATCGCCAGCCGGATCCCGGCGCTGAAGGTCGGCCCCGGCGACGACGAGACGTCCGAGATGGGTCCGCTGGTCACCGGGCCGCACCGGGACAAGGTAACGTCCTACCTGGACTCCGGCGTGGCCGAGGGAGCGACGCTCGCGGTCGACGGCCGCACCCACCCGGTCACCGGCGGCGGCGCCGACGGTTTCTGGCTGGGCCCCTCGGTGCTCGACCACGTCACGCCCGCGATGAGCTGCTACCGGGACGAGATCTTCGGGCCGGTGCTGTCGGTGGTCCGGGCCTCGGGCTACGACGAGGCGATGGCGGTCATCAACGGCAGCCCCTACGGCAACGGCACCGCGATCTTCACCAACGACGGCGGCGCGGCCCGGCGGTTCACCCACGAGGTCGAGGTCGGAATGGTGGGCATCAACGTGCCGATCCCGGTGCCGATGGCGTTCTACTCGTTCGGAGGGTGGAAGTCCTCGCTGTTCGGCGACACGCACGTGTACGGAACCGAGGGCGTGCACTTCTACACCAGGGCCAAGGCCGTCACGTCCCGGTGGCTGGACCCCAGCCACGGCGGCGTCAGCCTCGGATTCCCCGTCAACCGGTAGGAGGAACGTCATGACCGAATACACCCCCGACCCGGAGCGCGGCGCCGAGGTGCTGGCGATGGACCGCGCGCACGTCTTCCACTCGTGGTCGGCCCAGCGGAACCTGGCCCCGCTGGCGATCGCGCACGCCGAGGGCTCGTGCTTCTGGGACTACGACGGCAAGCGGTACCTGGACTTCTCCAGCCAGCTGGTGAACGTCAACATCGGGCACCAGCACCCCAAGGTCACGGCCGCGATCGCGCAGCAGGCCGCGAAGCTTTCCACGGTCGCGCCGCAGCACGCGAACGAGGCCAGGGGAGAGGCGGCGACCAGGATCGCCGCGCTCGCGCCGGACGGCATGGAGAAGGTCTTCTTCACCAACGCCGGCGCCGACGCCAACGAGAACGCGATCCGGATGGCCCGGCTGCACACCGGCCGCAACAAGGTGCTGAGCTTCTACCGCTCCTACCACGGCAACACCGGCGCGGCGATCACGTCCACCGGTGACCCGCGCCGCTGGCCGAACGAGTTCGCCACCGGGCACGTGCACTTCTTCGGCCCGTACCTGTACCGCTCGGCGTTCTGGGCCACCACCGAGCAGGAGGAGACCCAGCGCGCCCTCGAGCACCTGGAGCAGGTGATCATCTTCGAGGGCGCCACGACGATCGCCGCGATCCTGATCGAGACGATCGTGGGCACGGCCGGGATCCTGGTCCCGCCTCCCGGCTACCTGGCCGGGGTGCGGGCCCTGTGCGACAAGTACGGCATCGTGTACATCGCGGACGAGGTCATGTGCGGTTTTGGCCGGGCCGGCACCTGGTTCGCGTTCGAGCCCCATGACGTGGTCCCGGACCTGATCACGTTCGCGAAGGGCTCCAACTCCGGATACGTGCCGGTCGGTGGTGTGATCATCTCCGACGAGATCGCCGCGACCTTCGACGACCGGGTGTTCCCCGGCGGGCTCACGTACTCGGGCCACCCGCTGGCCTGCGCCTCCATCGTCGCGTCGATCGACGCGATGAAGGAGGAAGGCGTCGTGGAGAACGCGGCGAGAGTCGGCGCCGATGTGCTCGGCCCGGGCCTGCGCGAGCTGGCGACGCGGCACCCGGTGATCGGCGAGGTCCGCGGGCTCGGCGTGTTCTGGGCTCTCGACCTGGTCTCCAACCGGGAGACGCGCGCCATGCTCGCGCCGTACGGCGGTGCGTCGGAGGCGACGGGCGAGCTGATGGCCGCGTGCAAGGCCGGCGGGCTCGTGCCGTTCATCAACTACAACCGGCTGCACGTGGTGCCGCCGTGCACGGTGTCGGACGCGGAGGCCAAGGAGGGCCTGGGCATCCTGGACGAGGCGCTCACCGTAGCCGACCGCTACTACGAGGGATAGATCACGGGCTCAGCCGCCGTGCGTCGCGTCGATGGCGTCGAGGTCGCGGACGGCGTAGCGGTGGTGCTCCCACTCCTCCCGGAGGATCACGTGCAGGCAGTACAGGACGGTCACCGGGTACTCGGGCGCCCACGTGTGCCTGCGGGTGGCTGCCAGGTCTTCTGGCGTGACGGTGGTGAGGAAGTCGCGCACCATGGCGACGTGGCCCGCGCGGACCTCGAGCACGTCGGCGTACGACGGTGTGAGCGTCGCGAAGACCGACATGTCGTTGCCGTCGGTCTCGTATTCGGCGTTGGGCTGGCCGGCGGGGTGGAACGGCTGCTCGATGCCCAGGATCGCCCGGCCCAGCCACGCGTCCGTGGCCATGACCAGGTGGCGGAGCGTCTGCGCGAACGACCACTCGCCGCCGACCGAAACATCGACCGTGCCGGCCGGCATCGCCGCGACCCGTTCGAGGGTGGCGGCCCACGTCCGCTCGAGCGCGGCCCAGGCCGCGCGCAGACCATCCGGGTCTGTGGCGCGTCGGCCGGCGCGGCCCGGAAAGCGGCGGTTGAGCTCCGCCTCGACCAGCGGGATCACGTCCACGCCGTTGACGCGCAGGGAGCTCTCGCCGTCGTCCAGCCCTGGTGCGTCGATGTCGGCCCCGCGCACGTCGACCGCGCGCATCACGACGCCGGACAGGTCAGCTCGGCGGAACCGGGCGGCGTGCAGGTTCACGTCGACGAACGCCGCTCCCTGCAGGCTGACGTCGACGAACTCCGCTTCCTGCAGATCGTCGGGGCGGCTGAACGTTGCCATGACTTCTCCTTCCCGGGCTCACGCCACGAGCAGGGGCGCCGGGTCTGCTCCAAGTGAGAGCTGAGGCCCATTCTGGCCGAGGCGCTCGCCGCAGCCGGCCGTTACTACGAGGGATAGGTGCCCGTCTGCCGGGGAATAGCACAAGTGTGATTACTGCCGACGACCCGGGGTGGGGCAGCGGAGGGCGCCGGCACGTGTCAGTGCCGGGTTCCCTGTGCGAGTTGCGCGGCATGCTCGAGGGCGTCGTCTGCATGCCCGCCCGGCTGTTCTGGCAGGCTCCCAACCTGCGAAGCGTCTGGTGGGACCTGTCGGACGGGCGCCGGCGCCGGGACTTCTACGAGATCGTGCTCGTGAAGGGGACGCTCGAAGACATCTGCACGTTCGTCAACGGGCCCGAGCTGGTGCGGCTATGGGACGAGATGTACCTGCCGCCGTGGATCAGCGAAGCCTGGCGACCCCTGCTCGAGCCGGGTGACGTCGCCGCCTGAGCGGCCAGTAGCTGCCGGCCGGCGCCATTCCACATCTGCGCCACCGCCTGCGCAAGGTGGAAGCTGCGGCGGAGCGGACTGCCCATGTGCCGCCCGAGGTCGTCTGGTCCCTGCTCAGCGACGTCATGGTGTACCCGCAGTGGGGACCATGGCGCAAGGCCGGCTACCGGAGCAAGGGCGACGCGGCCGCGAACGGCAAGGGCGCCGTCTACTGGCTGGAGGGGTCGAAGCGGTACGGGCCGCGGTACCCCGTCTCGGTCGAGGAGATCCTCGACGTCGAGCCTGGCAAGCGGCTGGCCTGCACCGGACGGCACCCTCGTCCGCTGGGGCGCATCGTGGGACCGGACCATCATGGGCCGCCTGGTGTACCGGCCGCGTTGCCCGTCGTGCTTACCGGTGGTTTTGTGTAGGGTCGGCTGGTGTCTGAGCTAGAAGAACTGATGGCGCTGCGGCGGCGGTGCAGCAGGTCGGTCCAGGGCCACGGGCAGGTCACGGCGGCCTCGATGCTGGCCGCTATCCCGGCCGGGACCGTGATGGATACCTACGGCCAGGGCGGTGTGGTTGCCGAGCTGGAGGCCGAGATCTGCCGGGTGCTGGGCAAGCCGGCCGCGGTGTTCGTTCCGTCCGGGGTGATGGCCCAGCAGGCCGTGCTGCGGGTGCACGCGGACGCCCGCAATCGCCGGACGGTCATCTTCCACCCGATGTGTCATCTCGAGCAGCACGAGGGGCAGGCATACCAGCGGCTGCACGGGCTGATCGGCCGGCCGGCCGGGCAGCGGAACCGGCTGATCACGATGGAGGACCTGACCGCGATCGCGGAGCCGCCCGCCGCCCTCCTGCTCGAGCTGCCGCAGCGTGACATCGGCGGCCAGCAGCCGGCGTGGGACGATCTGAGGGCGCAGGCCGAGTGGGCCCGCGAGCGTGGTGCCGCCGCGCACATGGACGGAGCGCGGCTGTGGGAGTCGTCGGCGGGGTACGGACGGTCACCGGCTGAGATCTCGGCGCTGTTCGACACGGTCTACGTCTCGTTTTACAAGGGGATCGGGGCACTTCCCGGATGCTGTGTCGCCGGCCCGGAGGACGTCATTGCGCAGGTGCGGGAATGGCGGCAGCGCATGGGCGGCACGCTGCACGGGCTGTGGCCGAACGCGGCCTCCGCCCTGACCCTGCTCGCCGAGCGGATGCCGAAGTTCCCCCGGTATCTCGACCATGCCCGGGCGATCGCGGCCGCGCTGTCGGGCATTGCGGGTATCACGGTGGTCCCGGATCCGCCCCAGGTCCCGATGATGCACCTGCTGCTGCGGGTCGGCAGCGACGACTACGGGAAGGCCGCCCGGCGGCTCGCCGAAGACCAGGGCATCTGGGTCCCCCCGACCTGCACGCCGACCCCGGATCCAGCGGTGCATCGGCTGGAGCTGTCGGTAGGGGACGCCACGCTCGAGTTCACGCCAGCCGCTGTCGCTGAGATCTTCGTCGGCCTGCTTGGCGGAGGTGAGCTGGCGGGAAGCAGCGGTGGCTGAAAGCTGGTTGGCCAGGGTCGTGGAGCTGGATTGCGACGTGCTCATCGCTGGGGCCGGCTGCGGCGGAGTCGCAGCCGCCAGGTCGGCGGCCGTTCTGGGCTGCCAGGTGGTGCTGGCGGATTGCTCGGGGTGGCTCGGCGGGCAGCTCACCGCGCAGGCCGTGCCGCCCGATGAGCATCCCTGGGTGGAGCGGACCGGCATAACGGCGTCCTACCGCGGGATGCGCGAGGCGGTCCGGGACAGCTACCGCCGCGATCCCCGGCTGCGGGAGCAGGTGCGCCGGCGGGCGCACCTCAATCCGGGCGGCGGCTGGGTCAGCAGGCTGTGCGCAGAACCCGGCGTGATCCACGGTGTGCTGCAGCAGTTGCTGGATCCCTACCGGGCGGCCGGCAGCCTGCGCCTGCTGCAGCATTACCGGCCGGTGCGGGCCCAGGTCGATGCGGACCTGATCCGCGCCGTCGAATTCGCCAGCACCCGCGGCGACGAGCGCGTAGTCGTGCACGCGGCCCAGGTCATCGATGCCACCGAGGAGGGAGACCTGCTCCCCCTGACCGGGTGTGAATGCGTGCTCGGCGCGGAGAGCCACGCCGACACTGGCGAGCCACACGCCCCTAGCGGCCCGCCCGACCCATTCAGCCAGCAGGCGCTGACCTGGTGCGCCCCGCTCGAACTCCGCCCGGCAGGGCAAGATCACGTGATCGAGCGTCCGGCGGGATACGGCTTCTGGAGCTCGTACCGGGCACCCTTCTGGCCGGGGCCGCAGCTGGGCTGGGCCACGCAGAACCCCGAAACCGGGCGGTCGCTGCACCGCCCCCTGTTCGCCCCCGGCACGGCCAAGGATCTGTGGCGGTTCCGGCGGATCCTGCACGGCGCCAGCTACCAGCCCCCGATCTGCGACGTGACGCTGGTCAACTGGCCACAAAACGACTACTGGCTGGCGCCCGTCACTGGTGTGCCCGGGGACGTTCGCGAACAGCGCCTCGCCGACGCCAGGGAACTCACGCGCTGCCTCATCTACTGGCTGCAGACCGAGGCACCACGGCCCGACGGCGGCTCGGGTTACCCGCAGCTGCGCCTGGCAGCCGGCGCCCTGGGCACCTCCGACGGGCTAGCCGCCGCTCCCTACATCAGGGAGAGCCGCCGCATCCGCGCCGAATTCACCGTGGCCGAACAGCACGTTGGCGTCGCGGCACGGCCCGTCACCGGCGGGCGCGGCGCGGCGGGCGCGGCGCTGTTCGCCGACAGCGTCGGGATCGGCAGCTACCGTATCGACCTGGACCCGAGCACCGCCGGGCACGGCTACCTGGACATCTCCGCCTACCCGTTTCAGATCCCGCTCGGTGCGCTGCTGCCGGTCCGCCTGGACAACCTGACCGCGGGCGGAAAGTGCCTCGGCATTACCCACATCACCAACGGCTGCTACCGGCTGCACCCCGTCGAGTGGAACACCGGCGAGGCCGCTGGCGCCCTCGCCGCGTACGCCGTGCGGCGCCATGTCCCGCCCCGCGCGATCCGCGCCCGACACCAGCTCCTCGCCGAATACCAGCAACTGCTGACCGAGCTCGGCATCCAGCTTTCCTGGCCAGAAGACATCCGCGGCACGCCGCGGTAACTCAGGCTTCGTAACATCTCGCGCTTCGTGATCACCGCTTGGCATCACCAGCGCGCATCGCCGCCGATCTGGACGGTGAGGAGTTCGTGAGCGTTGGTCCCTGAGGCGGCTATATCTGGTTGTTCTGCGTCGCATGCGTGGCTGTAGATTCGCAAGATGCCAGCCGCGTCGTATCCCAACTTTGCGGGCAAGCATGGGCACGAGGCCATCTTCTCGCCTGCCGACGTCGTGGCGAGCCTGACGGCAAACGGCCCGGTGCTTGTCCCCGATGCGGTGATTCTGACCTATCAGCCGTTCCTGCTCGATGAGCTAAGGAAACGTGGCGTGCAGCCAACCACGGGATATCCCGGCCCATGGAGATCGCTATGGTTCGCCGATGGTGGGGCGCGCACCATCGCGGTCGTGGGTGGCTTCGGCATCGGGGGGCCCGCTGCGGCGACCGTACTGGAAGAACTCATTGCCCTCGGTACCCGGGAGTTCATCCGCCGGTCGATCGCGGGGCGTCCGCTTACGCCGATGAGAAGACCTCAATGCTTGGTCCGGCCAAGGTTGGAGCCAGTCCTGGTGAACGTTCGCTGAGCCGTCGGTGAGTTCGGCGGACAGGCCGTGCGGGCCCTGACATTTGACGCGGCACCTCCAGCGCGCTCGAGCCGGTGATCGCAAGAAAGGGTTTGCGCGGAGGCCGGTGATCAGGTAGATCTTGCGGCTGGCCCCTGCCGGCACCGGCCGAGGGCCACGATACCGAGAGGAGGGATAAGGCCATGATCGCCATGATCACCGCGCTTGCGTCCTCCCGGGGCACAGACCGCGTCTGACCCCGGAGCGGACAGGCGCCTTCACTGGAGCGTGCCTTGACCGTGGAACACACCGACCTGACCATGCGCCCGATCGCCGGGCGTGAAGAACTCGGCCTCTTCTCCCGGCTGCCCTACGTCCTGAACGAGGAACTGGCCGACGACCTCGCCGCCGGCCGTCGCCGGCCAAAGTGGATGTGGGTCGCCCTTCGCGGTGGCCACCCGCTGGCCAGGCTCGCCTGGTGGGGGCAGACAGGAGACGCCACCCCGTTCCTGCTGGACGTCTTCGACATCGACGACAGCTGCGGGGATCGCGACCGTGTGGACATCGGCGTCCGGCTGCTGCGGACCGCCATGGCCGAAGTCCTGCCGGCGAACGCCCGTCCACCGGAGTACATCCGCTTCGTCCCATCCGATTGGCGTGAGGACGGGGTGGCCAGGCGCGTCGTGGAAGACCGCATGCTCGCCCTGGAACGGGCCGGGGCCCGCCCGTTCGTCGAACGGCTGCGTTTCCAGTGGCGTCCCGGGACTCCGGTTCCCGGGCCCAGGGGACGCCTGGCGTTCCGGCCACTCCGCGACACCGACGAAATCCTCGACCTGATGACCCGGGTCCTGGACGGGACACTGGACGCACACAGCAGGGACGACCTGACCCGGATGTCCGCCCGCCAGGCAGCAGTCAGGCACTACGAGGACGAACTCGCACGCTACCGCAGCCCGCAGGGCTGGTGGCGGATCGCGACGCTGCCGGACGGCGAGCCAGTAGGATTCGTCACCCCGGCCCGCAACAACTACAACCCCATCATCGGCTACCTCGCCGTACTGCCCGAGCACCGGGGCAACGGCTACATCGACGAGATTCTCGCCGAAGGCACCCGCATCCTCGCCGCACAGGACGTCCCGCGCATCCGGGCGGCCACAGATCTTGGCAACGCCCCCATGGCGAACGCTTTCCGGCGCGCTGGATACGTCAACTTCGAACGCACGATCAACATGACCTGGCACTGATCCAGGCATTGGGCGGGAAGAGGACGAACGGCCCGTCCACAGGGTTCCTCCGTCCAGCGAACAGGCACACGCATAGCCCGCTGATCTGCGCGTGACCACCCTGCCATTTGCACTGTCCCCAGCCGCGCAAAATCGGCGTTCTGTGACCTAAACAGCGCGCCGCTGCTTGTGGCAGGTCGTGGTCGAGGCCGAATGCCGCCTGGCGGTGTCTACGGATTGGTCGCGGCGGCGATCAGGTGAGGGCTGAAGCCGATGAGCGAGGGTTGCCTCTCCGCCGAGCGTGCAGCGAAGAGGATGTGCTCGCGACGTCGTGGATCGGCCCATTCCGTGCGCAGTGGCCAGCCCGGGCCCTCGACGCCATAGACGGCCACGTCGATGAGCCCGGCCTGCCCGATCTCCTGGGCCAGTTCATCGCAGGTATGGAAGTAGGCAGAGGTGAAGAACTCAGGCCTGCCCACCGGATCAGGGTTGCGATGCTGCCCGTCGGCAAGGTCATGGTCGACGATCGGGCGGAAGTCCGGGTCGTCGAGCCAGCCCCTGTACAGCCCGTCGAGGAGCGAGGCGAACCGGCCGACCGCCATGCCGAGCAGCCGGCCTCCACAAGCCAGCACTCGGTGAGCCTCGGCCAGGGCCTGCGCGCGATCCGCTGCGGCCGTCAGGTGATACAGCGGGCCGAACAGCAGCACAGCGTCCTGCGATGCATCCGGCTCGGCGAGTTCCCGGGCGTCGCCCAGAGTGGCGGTGAAGCCGGCGGCAGGATCGGCGGCCGCCACCTGGCGCGCCTGCTCGATGTGCAGCGGGACCGGATCCACCACGTGCACCTGGTACCCGAGCCGGGCCAGTGGCGCGGCGTACGTTCCGGGGCCGCCGCCGACATCCAGGACCCGTGCCGGCGGGTCAGGCAGCAGCCGCTCCAGCAGTTCCATCGACCTGACGAACTCCAGCGACGGCCTGCCGTCAGGGAAAAGGCGGGACCGCTCGTAGCCGGTGCCATAGTGGCTTTCGATCGCAGGGTCAATCACCGTTACGGCCTGCCCTCCGGAAACGGCAAGGACAACTGAGGACGTGGCCATCGGCAAGGACCGTCCTGTTACGCACGCCCGCGAGGGTCAGCTCGAGGTGGCGGCGCCAGTCGGAGTTCCCGGCGGGCTTGAAGTACATCGTCGACATCACGCCGCGGGACAGCAGGATGAAGTCCGCGTAGGTGAGGTCGCCGCGCACCGCCCCGGCGGCGACGGCACGCTCGATGACCCGGGACACGGCGTCACCGAACTCGGCTTTCTCCTCGCCGAGGCCCTGCCACTCGACGTCCCCCGAGCCCATGAGCGCGAGCTGGAAGCTGGCGTCTCCCTCGGCGGCCTCGAGGTAGCTGCTCAGCAGCACCTCGAAGGACTCGCCAGGATCGGCGATCTGCTCCGCGGCGCGTGCCAGGTCCGCCATTCCGCGGAAGCGCTCGCGGACCATCGCGGTCAGCAGCGCCTGCTTGCTGGGGAAATGGCGATAGAGGGTCCCCATGCCGAGACCGCATCGAGCGGCGATCTCTTCCATCTGGGCCTCGCGCCCGCGGCTGGCAAACAGTTCCGCGGCGGACACCATGATCTTCTCGCGGTTGCGGCGGGCGTCGGCTCGCAGCGGGCGGTCGGTGTCGGTCATTGTCGGCGTTGCTCCGGGCGCGCTGTTGACAACCGGAATCTAGATTCCGTATCGTGACACATGAGCGGAAGCGTAGTTCCCGTTCCGATTATATCCCGGGCAGCCGCTGGAGGCATCCGTGAAGACGATCGCGATTTTCGGCGCCGGCCCAGGCCTCGGCATGGCCGTGGCCCAACGGTTCGGGCGGGAAGGTTTCCGCGTGGCGCTGGTGGCGCGGGACGCCAGCCGGCTGGCGTCGATGGCGGGCAACCTGGCGGCCGGGGGAGTGGCGGCGGCCGCATTCGCGGCCGATCTCACCGACCGGACGGCGGCCGAGCGGGCGGCAGACGAGATCCAGGCCCGCTTCGGCCCGGTCGACGTGCTGGTGTACGGGCCGACGCCCGGCGAGCACCTGCGCCGCAGCCCGTCCGAGCTGGACACCGCCGCGGTGGCCCGGCTCCTCGACCTGTACGTCCTGACGCCGGTCGCACTGGTGGGGCGCGTGCTGCCGGGAATGCTGGAGCGCGGCGACGGCGGGCTGCTGTTCGCGATGGGGGCGGCGGCCAAGTACCCGATGCCGCGCTTCGCGGGCGGCATGGTCCTGTCGAGCCTGAGAAATTATGTTCTTGCCCTGAACGCGGAACTGGGGCCGAAGAACGTCTACGCGGGGACCCTGGTGATCGGGGCGCTCATCGAGGGCAGCGCGGCTGCCCGCAACCCGTCCGCGTGGGGCAACGGCCAGGTGCCCGTCGTCGCGGCCGGTGACCTCGCCGGGCGCTGCTGGGAGATGTATGCCAGGCGGGACCGGGCCGAGGAGCAGGTGACGCCGGGCCTCGCCGCGGCCCTGGATTCGTGAGCCGGGAGCGCTGCCTGAACGCGCCGCCTGACGTTCCGGGGGGCTGCGCCGTCATACCAGTGACCCAGCTCAGGAATGACGACCAGCCCAGGAGGAGCAATGAGCGCTCCAGTTCCGGCAGTGATGTTCACCGACCCGGCGCCCGCGGGGTGTCTGCAGCGGGCCGCGGCCGCGCTGACCGCGCACGGCTTCGCCGCCGAGATCCTCGATGACGCCGCCGCCGCGCGTGCCCGCATCAAGGACCTGATTCCCGAGGGCGCCAGCGTGTTCACCGGGGCCAGCGAGACCCTCCGCCTCTCGGGCATCGACGAGGACATCAACGGCAGCGGCCGGTACGACGCCATCAGGTCTCGCGGCCAGGCCATGGACCGAGCCACCCAGCTGGCCGAGATCTGGCGGCTGATGTCCACCCCCGACGTCATCGTGGGCAGCGTCCACGCGGTCACCGAAACCGGCTCCCTGGTGATCGCCTCGGCCAGCGGAAGCCAGCTGCCCGGATACGCCGGCGGCGCCCGTCGCGCCATCTGGATCGCGGGAGCGCAGAAGGTGGTGCCCGACCTGGCCAGCGCGCTGCGCCGCGTCGAAGAGCACTGCCTCCCGCTGGAAAACGAGCGCGCGATGAAGGTCTACGGAGGGCCCAGCGCCATCAACCGCATGCTGATCCTCAACGCAGAGCCCGAGCCCGGCCGCGGCACGGTCCTGCTGCTCCGCGAGGCCATCGGGTTCTGAGCCGGCCCGGGCCCGCTGGCCCCTTGCCGAGCAAGTTACGCGCGAGTAACGTACTCGCCAGTAACACGCGTCCGCCGACATCGCAGCGGTGGACCCGCGAGAAGGGAGCCCCTCTTCATGCGCAGACGCTTAGCGCTGCTGGCCGCCACGGCCGCGGCGGCGGTGGCCGGGATCGCGGCCGCCACCCCCGCGCTCGCCAGCCCGGCAGCCCCAG
>JASHQP010000738.1 GCA_030039095.1 Streptosporangiaceae bacterium | reverse complement strand
CAGCAGAACGTTCGTCAGGCTACCAGTGCTCTTACCGACCACGAGGCCGCCCAGTTGTGACGGGTACACCGATGCGGGCACTGTATATGCGCCAAACACGCTGGGATTAGCGTCGGCTGCGTACTGAGTAGCAAAGGCACCACTGACGGCCCCGAGATCGCGTCCCCCTTCCACCGCTGAAAACATGTCCGTCTGGTCGCCGTAGAAGGATGGCACGACCGCCTTCTGGTGAGCGGCCTTGCACTTGGCGGACATTGCTGCGACGAAGCGCAGCAATGGGGGAACGTCCTCAATTGCGACGCCCTTGCCGCAGAGCGAGTGGAAGCTGGTGATCGGGTGTTCTTTAGCATAAACTAGGCCAAGGAGGTCGCTAGCCCAATCAATAATGTTATAGCCGCCGCCAGCCTGCTCGGTTGCGAGCGTATCTATTGTCGGACCGATATCTATTTGAGCTCGTCCATCCGAGATGTCTACGTCGGCATCGCCCTCGTTACCTGCAATGGTGTGGTCTATCTTGATACCGAGGAGTACCTCGAGGTAACGGCCCACGTCGATTTCGGTGCCGCTCTGAGCTCCTGTCGCGCTCACCGCGAACATCGGCGGCTGAACTGCCTCTACCTCGGTAATTGTCTTAGAAGCACGGATAGAAGCGGGCAGTTGCTTGAATAGGGCAGCGTCGTATGGGAGAGGAGCGGGGAGACCGGGAATAATACCTGCCGATGTACTTGCCGCTGTCGTGGAACTGTTGGAGCCACAGGCTGCCAGAGAGAGGGCAAGCGTAGCGACGCAAAGCAATGCTGCTGCCACCTGCCGAGAACGTGATGCAAGCATATCCCGTTCCTCCGATCACAAGATGAACGCGCTAACCACCCACAGCGACGTGACGCTCTGTCGCGCAGTCCGCCTGCATGCGATAATCGATCTTCCTTGTTCCTGCTGTTGGCTTACGGATTGCCCAACAGCAGGAACAGAGAAGATCGCGCCGACCTCGTCCCTCGGCTTCCCAAGTGGGCCTTTCGCTCTTGCCAACTATCATTGGTCTCACTCTGGTTGAGTGCAACTAACAATTCTCACATACCTCTTTAGCACCTCTAAACGGGTGGTGAGCTGTGTCAAGGTTCTTGGACAGTTCCTAGGGTTTTTGATCATGCAGCGGCTGCTGCGGCCTGGTAGTCGGTAAGGGCTTCGAGCGGTGTCCGGTAGCCCAGGGTGGAGTGCAGCCGGTTCTCCAGGGGTGCAAATCGGACATAGCCGCTGGAGGGTTTGCAGGGCTGGCGTTTGCGGTGCCTGCAGGTGCGCGACGGCTGTCGTGCACCTGGTTACCGGTGCTGGGCGGGGACGCTGAGGTTGACCTGGGTCATCAGTTCGCGGTTGGCTGCGCGGGCGGCTTGCAGGTCCTCGTCTGTGCGTTCGAGTTGGAGCCTGAGGTCGGCGACGTGCTGCTCGAGATGGGTGATCTTCTGGTTGAGCGCGTCGATGTCGGCGGGCGCGCCGAGCCCTGATTCGTGCCATGCTTGCTGGCCGAGCAGTTCAGAGAGCTTGCGTTCGAGCTGGCAGATGCGGGTTGCCTGGCGGCTGGCGCGCTCGTGCGCGGCAGCCAGGTCTGCCTGGAGGGATTCGCGGGTGGGGGCATGTCCGGCGCCGCGCCCGGCGGGCGGCTGGGACTGTGCGGCGTGGATCTCGGCGAGCAGGTCGGGATGCCGGTAGAGGAAGCTGCGGTGAACGCCTGCGCGGCGGGCGACGCCGCCGGGGGTGATGTCGTCTCCGGTGCTGATGGAGGCGGCGAGGGCGCGCAGGACCCGCTGGCGCCGTCGGCTCGTGTCTGCCTTGCGGGCAGCGGTGATGGCCTCGGCCCGGCTGCCAGGCGTGCCGTTCACGGGCTGGCCTGCGGGGGTGCCGGGATGATCGCTGCCCGGACGGCAGGCATGCCGAGCATTGTGGCGCGGTGACGGCGGACCGCGGAGACCGCGTCATCGATGCCGCCGCGCTCGGCGGGCGTGAGCTTGCCGAGGTCGCCGGTGATCTTGCTGATCAGGTGCCTGATCCGGGCGATTTCCTGTTCCGATGGGAGGGCTTCGGTTCTGGCCCAGTCGTCCAGGCCGGCGGCGGCCAGGACGCGTTCCCGGTTGCGGAGCAGGTCATCGAGGTAGGCGCGCAGGTCGGGGAGGTAGGAGACGTCGGTGCGGAAATGGTCGCAGCCGGCGCAGCGGAACCGGTAGGGGCAGGCGCTGCCGCCGGCTTTGACGTTCGACGGTTCGGCGCATACCCCGAACGGGACGGTGACCTCGCCGACGCGACGGCGCGTGTGCTCGGAGTCCAGCAGGGCCTGGGCGGCGCGCCAGATACGGTTGCCGTGCCGGTCGAATTGCATCGCGGCGACGCGGTCGACCGCCTCGCGGCGGCGCGCCTCGCCGACCGAATAGTAGCCGCGGGTGGTGTCGAGCTTGCGGTGGTCCATCAGCTCGCGCAGCACGTCGATCGGCACCCCGGAGTCGGCGTGCCGCTGGGCGTAGCTGTGCCGGTAGGCGTAGAGGATCACTCGCCGCTTGTCGAACTCGGTGCTGTCGCTGGTGGTCAGCGCCGGGAGCCTGGCGACCCAGGCACGGTGGGCGAAGCCGAGTGTGAATGCCGTCAGGGCCTTGGCGCCGCCGGGGTTGCGCCGGTCGGCGGGCAGCAGCTTCAGCCCGGCGACTGGGACGGCCGGGTAGCGGGCGCGGACCCGCTGCTGCTGGGCGAGGATCACCTTGGCGGTGGCTTCGGTGATCGGCAGCCGCCGCTTGCCGCGTCCGGCTTTGTGGTTGTCATAGACCAGGACTGGCGCGCCGTCGGCGTCGCGGGCCAGGCAGTTCCAGGCCAAGGTGGCGATCTCTTCGGGGCGGCGGCCGGTGTCGATGGCCAGCTCGACCGCGGTGCGGATCTCCGGGCTGGGCAGCAGGTGCAGTTGCTGGCACAGCTGCCTGAGGATCTCGGCGGGCAAGTCCTTGCCTCGTTCGCCGGGCGCGGGCTTGACGGGTATGTCGCCGAGGTGGATGGCGAAGTCCTCGCCGAGCCCGGCGGCCGGGCCGCCGGGGCGGGTCAGTCCCATCAGCCGGGCCTGGGTGAGCACGTGCTTGACTTCCCGGCAGGCGCGGACCCGCGCATCGCCGCTGATCTGCCCGGCCGAGTGCAGGTAAGCCAGCCGCTGCAGGAACGCCTCCATGTCCGCGCGGCCCAGCGCGGCGGGGTGCTCGCCCCGGCCGGGCCGCATCCGCAAGGATTGCGACAGCCGGCCCAGCCAGCCGATGTGGTGGCGCAGCGCCAGCCCGCCGCTGGTGACCCGGCCGGGGTTGACCCGGCGTTTCGGCAGGTCGTCCGCGGCCCACCGTTTCGCGGTTTCGCGCAGCCAGTACTGGCTGATGCCAGTGAAGTCGAGCTTGCCGCGGTGGCCGAACAGGCTCAGATCCCACACATCACCGCGGATCTCGGTCTCCGGCCCGGCCAGCGCCCTGCGGGCGTGAGTGATAAGGCTGCTGGCGAGGCCCTTGAACGCCAGGCTGCGGCCCGGATCGATGTGGTAGCCGGCGATCGTCGCGGCCTGCTGGCGGCGCAGGTCGTCACAGACAGCCCGCAGATCGGTTTCCTTGGTCTTGACCGCATCGATGCGGCAACGGCGCTGCAGCCCGGCCAGCACCTCGGCAATGACCAGGACCGGCAGGCCGCGCAGGCTGATCTGGCCGCCAGTGCCGATCGCGTTGCCAGTGGCCCGCCAGCGCTGCTCGTCGAGCGCGGGATCGGCACGGCGGGCGGCGCGCAGCCGCATCTGGTGCGCCTCGCAGTACAGCCCGTCGGGATGGCGGCGCTGCCGCGGGCAGGCCGTCACCACGCACGGGCCGCATGCAGGCAGCGGCCGGACCGACGGGCGGGTCAGGAACTGCCCGATGCTGACGCCAAGTTCCTCACGCTGATCCAGGTGCGCCCGGCACAAGGCCGCGGGCGCGGAGACCTGCTCTCGCCCGCAGCCGCTGACCGCGCACTGGCCGGGCCCGCGGACTGGATACGGGCGCGGCGGCAGCGAGCCAGCCTGCCCGGGTTCCAGCCCCGCCGCGGCGAGCCGGCGCTGGCAGGACTGACAGACCCTCAAGCGGGCCGGCGCGGTGGTCTGGCAGCCTGGTGCCCGGCATACCGGCCTGCCCAGCAGCGGATGCGCAGCAGGCGGGCGCAGCACCAGCAGATCGGCGTCCCAGCCCGCCTCGGCCAGGAACGCCGGGTCGATCACCGCGGCCAGCGCGCTGGCCGGCCCGCCGGGAGCGCGCCGGGTGCCGAAGACATGCACGGTGGCCGTGCTGCCCGGCGCTGTCGCGCGGACCGCTGGCTCAGCGAAGGCCGGTGCCGTGCCGCTCACCGGACTGGCCCGGCGAGCTCGCGGGGAACCGGTACCCGCTCGACCGACTCCCGCAGCCGTCCTGGCGCCGGGTGAATGTAAACCTGCGAGGACGACACCGACGCGTGCCCGAGCAGGTCGGAGATCTCATCAACTCCGGCACCCGCGTCGGCCAGATTCGACCCGAACGCATGCCGCAGCTGATGTGGCCGGACCCGGCGGGACAACCCGGCGCGCCTGCCCGCCGCGGCGATCAGCTCGCCGATCGCATCCGGGCGCATCGGCGCGCCGACCGGCTCGCGGAACAAGTTGACCAGCACGAAATCCGAGCCCGCGGCACGGCGAACAGCCAGCCGTTCGATTTCGTAGGCGTCGAAGGCCCGGACCGCCAGGAAGTCAAGCGGCACCGTGCGCTGCCGCCGGGACTTGGCCCAGGCGCCGTTGGCATTGTCCCGGCGGACCACATGCAGGTGCGCCCGCGGCACATCGCATCCCAGCGTCCGGGAATCGGCGAGCAGGTGCACATCGCTGCGGCGCAGCCCGCACAATTCCCCACGGCGAAGCCCCGCCCGGGCCATCAGCAACACGATCAGCCGGTCCCGTGCCGAACAGCACCCGGCCAGCAGCGCGACGATCTCCTCGTCGCTGGCCCGGTCGACTCCGCTGTCTGGTTCCCGCAACCGGTGACGGGCCCGCATCCGCCACGACATGCGGCTGTCCTCGGCCCGGGCCTGCTCGGGAAGGTCCCGCGCGTCCGCCAGCTCGTAGATCAGCGCCAGCAGCTCGCCTGGTGCCTGGCCGTTGGTCACCGCGTGCGTGATGAACGCGCGGACCGCAGTCAGCACGGCGTTTATCCGCCGCGCGCCGCGAACCGGCTCGACGCCCGGGCCGGCCAGCACCTCTCCACCGCCGTCATGACCAACGGCCTGCGCAGATGCGTAACGCAGCCACGTGATGAATAAGCCCAGATGAGCGGCCCCGGCCTGCCACGACCGCCCGGTCCGCCGGCACCACCGCAGATACAGGGCGATCCCGCCCGCATACGCCTTGGTGGTCAGCTCCGAGCCGTCGCGGCCGAACCGCACATGGCGCAAGAAGTCGTCTGCCTCACCGACCACGGCCAGGTCATCATCAAGCACCGTCCAGTACCGCACGCCAGAAGGCAACTGAACCGGAAACACCCGCATCGCCATCCCCCCCGATCCCCCGTCGCGGGCACGGTTAACAACTACCAGCAACGTGCACGACACCCGTGGAGATGCGTTGCAAGGAACGGCAAATGTCTCACCAGAGCTACGTCATGCGACAGCCTGAAGACCCCTGGAGAAAGCCGGATCGTGTTGTAGTGATCGCGGAGGCGGTCCAGTTCGGCTTCCAGTTCGCCGCCGTCGCGGGTCTTCTCCAGGTGCGGGAACTCGCCCTTGAGGTGACCGAAGAACGACTCGACCCAGGCTTGATCGTTTGACGTGGAGGGCCGGCCAGCGAGCGGGTCAGCGGGCTGGTGATGCTGCCCCGTTCGGGCTCGCGCTTCTGGGTGTCAATTCCAGGATGGATTTCCTCGATGGCCTCTGGCCTCGCCCGGGATCCGCTGATCGTGCCGGCGCACTGGTCGGATACTGCCGCGACCTGCGAGCTGCCATCCGCCAGCGACACGCGGACGCGAGCCTCGCGGCCGGCTAGCTGCCGGGGTCACGGTCGCCAGGGCTGGGCCCGGGCTGGCAGCGGCAGGCCAGGACGGCGCGCAGGGAGTGCGGGACCTGGGCGAAGGAGGTTACCGGGCCGCCGGGGTAGGAGAGCCTGGTGTCGGCGACGCCGTCGGCGGTGAAGACCAGGAGCCGCAGGCCGTAGCGGTCCAGCGCGGCGGGGATGACCCATTCCGCGCGGTGCATGCCGTGAGCGCGAACGCAGGCGATCAGCTCGCTCATGTGCCCGTGGCCCAGGTGACGCAGGATGGCCGGGGCCTCGCGCCATAGCGGGTCGGGCGCGGCCGCATAGTAGCTGGCCAGGGGGACGGGCCGGACGCCGGCGCCGGTGAATTGCGCGGATTGCAGCTCGACCGGGTAGGCGGCCGGGCTCCGCGTGCTGCCCGGCGGGACGGCCTGGACGCGGCCGGTGAGCCGCAGCGCACGGTAGGGCGGGTCGGCGGGCACACAGACGGTGACGCCGGCGGTGCTGGAACCCAGCTGCCCGGCGAGTTCGGATCCTGGGGCGGGCAGCAGGATCGGCTGCCCGCCGGGGCCGGCTCGCACCGCGACGGCCAGTGCCGGTGCCGGGCCGTCGGCGCAGGCAACCGTGGCGGCGGTGGCCCGGGCTACCGCGGTTCGCGCGAGTTCGGCCAGGGTTGGCCCGGGGAGCACGGCAAGGTCCATGAGTCTTCCTCAATCCACGGCGTGTTGTGCGCTCGTGCGCAGCGCTGGCGCGGAGCCGGGTGTGCGGGATGCGGCGCGTGCGGGGAGGCGGTCGAAGAACCGGCCGAGGACGTAGCTGGGCACGGCGGCGATGGCGATCATGGCGAGGGCGAACGGTGCGGCCTGGCCGTAGGCGAGGTTTTGCTGGTAGTTCCAGAACTGGGTGGCCAGGGTCTGCACGCCGGTGGGCACCAGGATGAGGGTCGCGGTCAGCTCGGTGACCGCGGACAGGAACACCAGGCAGAACGCGGCGGCCAGCCCGGGCGCAACCAGCGGGCGGGTGACCCGCCAGAGCACGGCCAGCCGGCGCTGGCCGAGGGAGCGGGCGATGTCCTCGAGTTCCGGCGGCGCCTGGGCGACCGAGGCGCGGACGCCGACGAGGGCGAGCGGGAAGAACATGATGGCGTAGGCGAAGACGAGCATGGGCGCGGTGTGGTACCACAGCCCGGCGGCGTAGGTTTCGCTGAAGTAGGCCAGGGCCAGCGCGATGACCAGGCCCGGCATGGCCAGCACGAGGTAGGTGGTGCGTTCGGCGATCCGGCCGGGCCTGCCGCCGCGGCGCAGCGCCAGGATGGCGACCGGCAGCGCCATGAGCGTGGCGAGCGCGGCCGCGGCGGCGCTGTAGCCGAACGTGTACCCGGCGGCGGACAGCAGCGGGGTGCCGGTGAATGGCTGGCTGGTGCCGGTGACCCACCAGTAGATCGCGGATCCGGCCGGGACGCCCAGCGCGAGCACCACCAGGGCGCCCAGGGCTGCCAGGGCGGGCACGGTCCACCAGCCGAGACGCTGCCGGGGGGTGGCCCGCTGCGCGAGCGGCCCGGCGCGGCTGACCCGGCCACGGCCGCGCGCCAGCGACTCTCCCGCGAGCACGGCCAGGCCGAGGGCGACGAGCACGAGCGACAGCGCGCAGGCCGAGGGGATGTCGAACAGGCTGGAGAACTCGGTGAAGATCTCGGTGGTGAAGGTCTGGTAGCCGAGGATCTCGAACGCGCCGTACTCGGCGAGCAGCACCAGCACGACCAGCAGGCAGCCACCGAGAATCGCGACCCTGGCCTGGCCGATCGTGATGCGCCAGAAGGTTTTCAGCCGCCCGGCGCCGAGGCTGCGGGCGACTTCTTCCTGGCCGGGGTCGGCGTTGCGCAGGCTCGCGGCCACCGGCAGGTACACCAGCGGGTACACCGACAGCGTCATGACCAGCACCGCGCCGCGGAACCCGGCCACCGCGGTGGACAGCGACGCCCAGCCGAAGCTCACCACGAAGTCCGGGATGGCCAGCGGCACCACGATCAGCACGACCCACACCCGCCGGCCCGGCAGGCTGGTGCGCTCGGTCAGCCAGGCGGCCCCGGTGCCGATGACCGCGCACAGCCCGGTGACGGCCACCGACAGCCGCACGGTGTTCCACAGCAGCTGGCCGGTCAGCGGCCGGGCGATCAGCGCCGCGACCTGCCCCGCGCCCGCGCCGCGCGCCTCGGTGAGCAGGAACACCAGCGGCACGATGACCACGGCGGCGACCAGGGCGCTGACCGCGATCAGCGCGGCGGGCCGGCCACGGCGG
>JASHQP010000737.1 GCA_030039095.1 Streptosporangiaceae bacterium | reverse complement strand
GGTGCCGGAGCGGGGGAACCCTGAGCCTGGGCGGCGTGTGCCGGCTGTGACGGAGCGGGAGGCGATGGTGCCGCCGCAGGGGCCTGGGGCTGTGCGGCGGCGGCGCGCTGTGCTGGATCAGCCGATGTGCGCTGGTAATCCTCGACCACGGGGCTGGTGTAGATCGGCGGCGCCGGGGGAAGCGCCGCAGCAGGCAGGGCCTGCTGGGTCACTGCGCCGATCCCGTTCCCGTGCCCGTTGGCCAGGCTGCGCCGCTGATGGCTGCCGTTGCGGTACTGCTCGTCCGCGTCGGACGGCTCGGCCGCCGAGTTCAGGTCGACAAATGGCCTCAGGTGCGCGCCGGTTACCTCAACGATGTCGTCGGATTCCTGCCGCAGAGGCCTGGGGACCGTCCAGTTGCCCTCGGCCGCGACGTGCACGATGACGACCCGAAGCCCCAGGTCCTGCACCTCGGCCACGACCTCGGTCAGATCCTCTTCCGCGCTGACGATGACGGCGTCACTCACCGCGCGGTTCCTGGCCAGCGTCGTCAGGTCACGGTGCATCCCCGCCTCAACGCCTTCGCGTCGGCCGGGACGCACCCGGCCGAGCCGCAGCTTGACCCCGGGGAGGTCGGCCAGCGCGTTGTGCTCGGACGTGCGCCTTCCTTCGACCGTCGCCTCGTACCAGTAGCAGCGCAGCACCGGCAGGCCGGTACGGTCCCTGGACAGCCCGGTGAGCAGCTTGACCAGGCCCGCGTAGTCCCAGGAGACGGATTCGCGCTCACGTGTCCCGTGGACGGCCATGGCGCCATCTGCGAGCACATAGCTCGCATCCACGAAAAGCGCGCAACGATCCACGCGATACCGCCCTTCCCCTCGACGCGAGACGTTACCAGCGCATCGCGAGTGTCGTGACATAACGCGCAGATCACGAGTTATCTCTCAGCCGGCTCTCCCGGCATCCAGATCGACGTGCGGTTTGCAGGCCACCGATCAGGGGATTGACGGCCGATAAGCTTGGCTGCCGTGACCGACCGCAGCGATCTGCTCAGCGCCATCAAGGCAAAGGCCGTTGTCCGTGGTGACGTGGTCCTCGCGTCCGGGCAGCGGGCGAACTGGTATATCGACCTGCGCCGGGTGACGCTGGACGGCAGCGCCGCACCGATCGCCGGGCGAGTGATGCTCGACCTGACCGCCGACCTGGACTTCGACGCGGTCGGTGGCCTGACGCTGGGCGCGGATCCCGTGGCGACGGCGATGCTGCACGCCGCGGGCGCACGGGGCAGGCACCTGGACGCGTTCGTGGTGCGCAAGACCGGAAAGGCTCACGGCCTCCAGCGCAGGATCGAAGGCCCGGACGTGGCCGGCCGCAGGGTGCTGGCCGTCGAGGACACGTCGACAACGGGCAGTTCCGTGCTGACCGCCGTCGACGCTCTGATCGAGGCGGGGGCGGACGTCGTGGGCGTCGCGGTCATCGTGGACCGCGGCGCAAGGCAGCAGGTCACCGCGCGCGGCCTGGAATATCGCGCCGCCTACGAGATGGCGGAGGTGGAGCCGGCCTGAGCGGTGCCGCAGGCTGGCCGCGCGAGTCGCCGGGGCCCGCGCGCTCAGGTCAGCGCGTGCAGCGCCGCGAACCCAGCCACGAGCAGGGCGACCACGCCCAGCGTGACGATCGTGACCAGCAGGTAGCGTAAATGCACCCGCGGGTCGGCGTCATGCAATCCCATGCGACTGACCTTAGACGACGGGCGCGTCACCGCCCGTTAACCTGCGCGATCCGTTAAAGCCATCGGGCCCGTTCCGGCCCCGATACCGGACGCAATCCGGCGGTTTCGCCGATTAAGCCCTTGCGGAACGGCGTGCGCTTTCTCCCGGCCTGCGCTTTCCCCCGGGGCTGCGCTGCTTTCCCGGCGTGAGCCGGGATACTGGTGGCGTACCGAGTGAGAGGGAATGCCGTCATGCCTATCGCGACGCCAGAGATATACGCGCAGATGCTCGACCATGCCAAGGAGCACGGCTTCGCCTTCCCGGCGATCAACGTGACGTCCAGCCAGACCCTGAACGCGGCTCTCCGCGGATTCGCCGAGGCCGGCAGCGACGGGATCGTCCAGGTCTCCACCGGTGGCGCCGAGTACCTGTCCGGCCAGTCGGTCAAGGACATGGTCACCGGGGCCGTGGCGCTGGCTCGTTTCGCCGAGGTCGTGGCGGCCAGGTACCCGGCCCACATCGCGCTGCACACCGACCACTGCCCCAAGGACAAGCTGGACGGGTATATGCGCCCGCTGATCCAGATCTCCACCGAGCGGGTGGCGCGCGGCGAGCAGCCGCTGTTCCAGTCGCACATGTGGGACGGCTCCGCGGTGCCACTGGACGAGAACCTGCAGATCGCCGGCGAACTGCTCGCGAAGTGCGCCGCCGCGCACATCATCATGGAAATGGAGATTGGCGTCGTCGGCGGTGAGGAGGACGGCGTCACCGGCGAGATGAACGAGAAGCTGTACAGCACCCCGGAGGACGCGCTGGCCACGGCCGAGATCCTCGGGCTCGGCGAGCACGGCCGGTACATCCTGGCAGCGACGTTCGGCAACGTGCACGGGGTGTACAAGCCCGGTCATGTCCGGCTGCGCCCCACGGTGCTGAAGGAGATCCAGGACTCCGTCGGCGCGAAGTACGGCAAGGAAAACCCGTTTGACCTGGTCTTCCACGGAGGATCCGGTTCCGGGCTCGACGACATCCACGAGGCGATCTCGTACGGGGTGGTGAAGATGAACGTGGACACCGACACCCAGTACGCCTTCACCCGGCCCGTCGCCGGTCACATGTTCGCCAACTACGACGGGGTGCTCAAGATCGACGGCGAGGTCGGCAACAAGAAGGCGTACGACCCGCGGACCTGGGGCAAGGCGGCGGAGGAATCGATGACCGCCCGGGTCGTCCAGGCCTGCCAGGACCTGATGTCGGCGGGGAAGCAGATCGGCTGAGCGCCGCTGGCCGAAGCGCCCCGGCTCAGAACGCCGGAGCCGGCGGGGCGAGCTCGGCCATCGCACGGAACTGGTCGCCGGTCAGCTCAACCTCGGCGGCTTCGACGTTCTCCTCCAGGTGATCCACTGTGCGGGTTCCCGGGATCGGCAGCATGACCGGCGACCGCCGCAGCAGCCAGGCCAGCGCCAGCTGAGCTCCGGAGATACCCGTCTGCCTGGACAGCTGGGCCAGCCGGCCGGACGGCGACGCCAACTGGCCGGTCGCGATCGGGCAGTACGGGATGAACCCGAGCCCTTCCCGCTCGCAGTAGTCGAGCACGTCCTCACTGCGGCGCTCGAGCACGTTATACAGGTTCTGCACGGACACGATCGGGGCCGTCAGCCTGGCCTCGCCGATCTCCGGCACGCTCACCTCGGACAGCCCGATGTGCCGGATCTTGCCCTCCTTGCGGAGGTCGGCCAGCTCGCCCACCTGGTCGGCAGCAGGGATCTGCGGGTCGATCCGGTGCAGCTGGTACAGGTCGATCGTGTCCAGGCCGAGCCTGCGCAGGCTCATCTCCACGCACTGCCGCAGGTACTCGGGCCTGCCGACGGTCCCCCACTGGTCCGGGCCGCTGCGCGTGAGGCCGCCCTTGGTCGCGATCGTGAGCCCGCTGTACGGATGCAGCGCCTCGCGGATCAGCTCCTCGCTGACGAACGGCCCGTAGGAGTCGGCGGTGTCGATGAAGTCGACCCCGAGCTCGACCGCGCGGCGCAGCACCCGGATCGCCTCGCCAGAGTCCGGCGGCGGTCCCCAGATCCCCCGCCCGGTGATCTGCATCGCGCCATAGCCGAGGCGGGTGACCGCCACATTGCCGCCAAGTGCGAACACACCGCTACCTGCCGCAACGAGCTCACCATCCAGCATGCAGACAAACCTATCGGGCAAGATGGCGCCATGACGCATGAGAACCTGCTGGGCGGCCCGCCGCCGGCCTATCTGCTGGATGATCCTGAGGCCAGCGACGCCCTGCGGTCCGGCACCGACCCGGCAACCGTGGCCGCGCGCCATCCCGCTTACTGCGCCGCGTGGGCCGCGCTCGCCGAGCGCGCGATCGAAGCCGGCGACCCGGTCGCCGCGTACGCGTACGCAAGGACCGGCTATCACCGCGGCCTGGACCAGCTGCGCCGGTCCGGCTGGAAGGGCTACGGGCCGGTCCCCTGGGAGCACGAGCCCAACCAGGGCTTCCTGCGCTCGCTGCACATGCTCGGCGCCGCCGCCGCCGCGATCGGCGAGGACGACGAGGCCCAGCGCTGCAGCGAGTTCCTCCGCGACAGCAGCGCCTCCGCCGCGGACATCCTCGACCCCGCCTGACCGAGCCATCCGGTAGCATCGCAGCGCAAGAGCCCCTGTCGCGCTTGCATAACCGCATGGCCGCGAACAGGGGTTTCGGCGTTATCCGAAGGGGCTTGGTGAGATGCCCGCCATCGTGATCGTGGGCGCGCAGTGGGGCGACGAGGGCAAGGGCAAGGTTACCGACCTGGTCGGCGACGACGTTGACTACGTGGTCAGGTATCAGGGCGGCAACAACGCGGGGCACACCGTGGTCATCGGCGACGAGAGCTACGCGCTGCACCTGCTTCCGGCCGGCGTGCTGTCCAAGAAGGCCACGCCGGTGATCGGCAACGGCGTGGTGATCGACCCGGCCGTGCTGCTCGGGGAGATCGACGGGCTGGAGAGCCGCGGCGTGTCCTGCGACCGGCTTCTGATCTCGGCCAACGCGCACCTGATCATGCCGCACCACATCGCGCTCGACAAGGTGACCGAGCGTTATCTCGGCAGCGCGCGGATTGGCACCACCGGCCGCGGGATCGGCCCGGCCTACGCCGACAAGGCCGCACGGATGGGAATCCGGGTGCAGGACCTGATGGACCCGGGGATCTTGTGCCAGAAGCTCGAGCTCGTGCTGCGAGAGAAGAACCAGGTGCTCACCAAGGTCTACAACCGCCGGGGGATCGACGCCGATGCGGCGGCCAAGGAATACCTGGGCCACTTCGAGCGGCTCCAGCGCTACGTCGCCGATACCAGCCTGGTCCTCAACAAAGCCCTGGATGAGGGCAAGGTGATCCTGCTCGAGGGCGCGCAGGCCACCGAGCTCGACGTGGACCACGGCACCTACCCGTTCGTTACCTCCTCGTCCCCCACGGCTGGCGGTGCCTGCGCCGGCTCGGGTCTGGGCCCCACCAGGATCACGAAGGTGATCGGGATCCTGAAGGCCTACACCACGCGGGTGGGCGCCGGCCCGTTCCCCACCGAGCTCACCGGCGAGCAGGGCGAGTGGCTGCGCAAGACCGGACACGAGTACGGCGTCACGACGGGCAGACCGCGCCGCTGTGGCTGGTTCGACGCCGTCATCGCCCGCTACGCCAGCCGGATCAACGGGGTCACCGACTACTTCCTCACCAAGCTGGATGTGCTGTCCGGGCTGGAGCGGGTGCCGGTCTGCGTGGCCTACGACGTGAACGGGACCTCCCGCGACGAGGTGCCGATGACGCAGACCGACTTCCACCACGCGGTGCCGGTTTACGAGTACCTGGACGGCTGGCGGGAGGACATCTCCTCCGCCCGGCAGTTCGAGGACCTGCCACGCAACGCCCAGGCGTACGTGCGGGCGGTCGAGGACATGATCGGCGCCCCCGTGTGCGGGATCGGCGTGGGCCCGCGCCGCGACCAGACGCTGCAGCTCCGGCCGCTGATCTGACGCCGGGTCCACGATGCGGGCCGGGTAACGCCGGCCGCCCCGGGAACGCTCATCCAGCATGGTGCTCTGGCGGATCAGCGGGCCAGACTGCGGTGAGCACGACGCGTACGAACTGCTTCGCGCCCCGTGGTCGGTGCGGGTCTCCCGGCAGACTGCCGCGCGGCCGGCCATGGAGATCTACGCGGCGGACACTCTGCTGGACGTCGTCGTCGCGACGCCCCTCTCGGCCGGGGTCCTGTGCGGGGCCGCCCGCACCGTCACCGGCGGCCAGCCGCACGCCGTCGCGTGGGGACGCCTCATCGGCAGCGCCGCGGGGATCACCACCCGGTTCTCCCGCCGCAGCCTCGGCGGGGGCGGCCACGCCGCAGATGTCATGCCGGTCAACGACTGGTTCTGGGTGGCCACCGCCGAGGGCCGGTTCGCCACTGTCACCGTCACCTATCTGGGGATCAGCACAAGGCGGCGGATAGCGGGGGTCCCACCGCTGTAGCGTGCCGCTCGCTGCGATCGGCCGGTAGGCTCGCCGCCGTGCGCGTCCTCGTCATTGGATCCGGCGGCCGCGAGCACGCCCTGGTCCGCGCCCTGGCCGGCGACGGTGACGTCGCGGGCCTGCACGCCGCCCCGGGCAACCCCGGCATCGCCCGGATCGCCGATGTCCACCCGGTCGCGGCGGCGGATCCGGCGAGCGTGACCGCGCTGGCCGCGAGGACCGGTGCGGACCTGGTCGTCATCGGCCCCGAGGCGCCGCTGGTGGCGGGCGTGGCCGATGCGCTGCGGGAAGCAGGGGTCGCCTGCTTCGGGCCCGGCCGCGAGGCCGCCATGATCGAGGGCTCGAAGTCGTTCGCCAAGCAGGTCATGTCGGCGGCCGGGATCCCGACGGCCGCGGCCCGCACCTGCCGCACCGCCGGCGACGCCGCGGCCGCGGTCGATGCCTTCGGCCCGCCGTACGTGGTCAAGGCCGACGGGCTCGCCGCCGGCAAGGGCGTCGTCGTGACCGGCGACCGCGACGAGGCCCTGGCGCACGCGGCCGCGTGCGGCACGGTCGTGATCGAGGAATTCCTCGACGGGCCCGAGGTGTCGGTGTTCGCGCTGGCCGACGGCGAGCGGGCGGTGGCGCTGCTCCCGGCGCAGGACTACAAGCGCGCCCGCGACCGCGACCTGGGCCCCAACACCGGGGGCATGGGCGCCTACGCCCCGCTGCCGTGGGCCCCGGCCGGCCTGGCCGACGAGGTGCTCGACCGGGTGATCGCGCCGGCCGTGGCCGAACTGCGCCGCCGCGGCACCCCGTACTCCGGCCTGCTGTACGCCGGGCTGTCCCTGACCGCCGCCGGCATCCGGGTCGTCGAGTTCAACGCGCGGTTCGGCGACCCGGAGACCCAGGTCGTGCTCGACCGGCTCGCCACGCCGCTGGGCGGGCTGCTGCACGCCGCGGCCGTCGGCGACCTGGCCGCCGCCGCCGCGCT
>JASHQP010000736.1 GCA_030039095.1 Streptosporangiaceae bacterium | reverse complement strand
GCTTGCGACGAGTGGCCACCCCTTGTAACGAGGAGCGGTAGTTGACATCCTCCACCCACATGACAACGGGGGATTCCAGCCGCAGTCCTCGCGGACTGCGCTGTTGGTTCGCGGTTCATCGCCGTTCCCGGCTGCGCAAGAAGGCTCCCCGCGCTGCCACCGCACGCCCTGCAGCGGCCCTGCTTGCCGGCTGCTCGACTCTCGCCACTGACACGCCGACGATACCTGCGCTCACCGACAAACCGGAGGGAGGGATGCGGCGCACCGCTCCCCGGCTGCAGCGCCGGGGTTTGTCCGCCGCAACCCCGATGACGTCGACGCACCGACTCGAGGTTCAGGCATGCTGACCGCGTTCGTACGCGCATTTCGCACGCCTGACCTGCGCAAGAAGCTGCTGTTTACGATCTTCATCATTGCCGTGTTCCGGCTGGGCGCCTCGTTGCCGACCCCCGGGATCTCGGAGAAGGCCGTCGCCTCTTGCCTCAACCTGGTCAAGAGCAGCAACACCAGCCTGTTCCAGCTGGTCAACTTGTTCAGCGGCGGCGCGCTGTACCGGCTTTCGGTGTTCGCGCTCGGCATAATGCCGTACATCACCGCGAGCATCATCCTGCAGCTGCTCGCCGTGGTGATCCCGCGGCTCGAGACGCTGCGTCAGGAGGGCCAGGCCGGCCAGGCCAAGATCACCCAGTACACCCGGTACCTGACGTGCGGCCTGGCGATCCTTCAGTCGACCGCGATCGTCGCGCTGGCCAGGTCCGGCACCCTGTACGGCACCAGCGGCACCACAACGTGCTCGAACCTGATCCCGAACCAGGGCGTGTTCAACATCGCCACGATGGTGATCATCATGACCGCCGGCACCTGCGTGATCATGTGGCTGGGCGAGCTGATCACCGACCGCGGGGTCGGCAACGGCATGTCGATCATGATCTTCACCACGGTCGTCTCGCAGGTGCCGGGCGAGTTCGAGCAGATCTACCAGGAGAAGCACGCGTTCGTCTTCGGCGTGGTGGTGCTGGTCGGCGTCGCGGTCATTGGGTTCGTCGCGTTCATGGAACAGGCCCAGCGCCGGATCCCGGTCCAGTACGCCAAGCGCATGGTCGGCCGCAAGATGTACGGCGGCACATCGACCTATATACCGCTCAAGGTGAACCAGGCCGGCGTTATCCCGGTCATCTTCGGCTCGTCGCTGCTATACATCCCGCAGCTCGCCGCGCAGCTGTTCGGCGGCGTGAACGGCGCCCACCCCAAGGCCTGGGCCGACTGGGTGGTCGTCCACCTGAGCTACGGCGACAACCCGGTCTACATGATTGCGACGTTCCTGCTGATCATCTTCTTCACGTTCTTCTACGTCTCGATCACGTTCAACCCGACCGAGGTCGCGGACAACATGAAGAAATACGGCGGCTTCATTCCCGGCATCAGACCAGGTCGGCCAACGGCCGAGTACCTCAGCTATGTGCTGAGCCGGCTGACGACCCCGGGCTCGATCTACCTGGGGCTCGTCGCCCTGATCCCGCTGGTGGCCATCGGGCTGGCCGGCGCCTCGCAGCAGTTCCCGCTGGGCGGCACCAGCCTGCTGATCATGGTCGGCGTCGGATTGGACACGGTGAAGCAGATCGAGAGCCAGCTGCAGCAGCGTAACTATGAGGGTTTCCTGCGGTAGTGCGCGTCGTCCTCGTGGGGCCCCCCGGTGCGGGCAAGGGGACGCAGGCCCAGTTCATAGCCTCCCACCTGGCGATCCCGACGATCTCGACAGGTGAGATCTTCAGGTCCAACGTCAGCACAGGCACCGAACTCGGCCGCGCGGCCAAGGCCTACATGGACCGTGGCGACCTCGTGCCCGACGAGGTGACGATCGCGATGGTCGCCGACCGGCTGCAGGAGGACGATGCGCAGGCCGGGTTCCTGCTCGACGGGTTCCCGCGGAACGTGCCGCAGGCCGAGACGCTGAAGAAGATGCTCACCGAGTGGGACACCAAGCTGGACCTGGTGCTCGAGCTGGTTGTGGACGACGACGAGGTGGTCAGGCGGCTCTCGGGGCGGCGGACCTGCCGCAGGTGCGGGCACGTATGGCACGTGCTGTTCGACCCGCCGTCGCGCAGCGAGCGCTGTGACGACTGCGGCGGCGAGCTCTTCCAGCGCGACGACGACCGCGAGGAGACGATCCGGCACCGGCTGGACGTGTACCAGCAGCAGACGCAGCCGCTGATCACGTTCTACGCAGATGAGGGCATTTTGCTCGGCGTCGACGCCACCGGGCCGGTGGAGGAGATCACCGACCGGGCGCTGAGCGCGCTGCGCCGCTTCATCCGCTGACCGGCCGGACTCGGCCCGGCCGCCTTGACCGGCCCGGCCGCCTTGACCAGCCCGGCCGGCCTGGCCGCCGGCTGCGGGGTGACCTCCGGCTCCCCGCAGTGACCTCGCAACGGTAACGTGGATAGGGGAATCCGGAGGCGCCATGCGGACCAGGCAACAGCAGCCGATCCAGATCAAGACGCCGGGCCAGATCGCGGCGATGCGCGAGGCCGGCCTGGTGGTGGCCCGCACGCTGGACGTGCTGACGGCCGCGGTCGAGCCCGGAATCACGACCGCGGACCTGGACGCGATCGCCGAGCGGGAGATCCGCGCGGCCGGTGCCGTCCCCTCGTTCAAGGGGTACCACGGGTACCCGGCGACGATCTGCACCTCGGTCAACGACCAGATTGTGCACGGCATACCTAGTTCCAGGGCCCGTCTTACGGCCGGGGACCTGATCTCGATCGACTGCGGCGCGATCCTGGACGGCTGGCACGGTGACGCCGCCCGCACGGTCGGCGTCGGGGCGATCAGCGACGAGGACGCCGGACTGCTGCGGGCCTGTGAGCGGGCGCTGTGGGCAGGCCTGGCCCAGGCCCGGCCCGGCAACCGGCTCAGCGACATCTCGCACGCGGTCGAGACCAGCGCGCGCGCCAGCGGGCGGTACGGCATCGTGCGGGAGTACGTCGGCCACGGGATAGGCACCGAGATGCACATGGACCCGCCGGTGCCGAACTACGGCAAGCCCGGTCACGGCCCCCTGCTGGTCGAGGGGATGGCGCTGGCGATCGAGCCCATGCTGGTCCGGGGACGGCCGCAGACCCGCCTGCTCGACGACGGCTGGACCGTGGTCAGCGCTGACGGCAGCCGGTCGGCGCACTTTGAGCACACGGTGGCGATCACGGCGTCGGGACCCTGGGTGCTGACGACCGAGGACGGCGGGGTCGCGGCCGAGGACGGCGGAATGGCAGCCGGCGGGGCGCTCGAGGAGCTGAGGAGGACCTGATGGCATCTGACCCCAGGATCAGGGCTTCCGACGATGACCGCGAGCGTGCGGTGGCGCTGCTTCGTGAGCACCACGCGGCCGGCCGGCTCACGGTCGAGGAGTTCAACGAGCGGATGGACAAGGCCTACGCGGCCAAGACCCTCGGTGATCTCGATGAGCTGATGTCCGACCTGCCGGCGATCGACCTCTACCGGCTGCCCGATGCCTCGCTGCCGCGGCACTACCGTCGGCAGATACCCGGCCACGGTTCCTACATGGAAGCGGCAGGCGGAGCGATCGCCAGGCCGCACGGCAGGTTCTCGCCGGCCTGGAGCGCCGCCTGGAGCAGCTGGTTCACGGTCACGCTGGTCTGCTTCGTGATCTGGGCCCTGAGCGGGGCTGGCTATCTGTGGCCGCTGTGGATCGCCGGGCCGTGGGGAGCCATCATGCTCGGCCGCTGGATCAGCGGCAGCCACCCGGGCGGCGGCTCGGGCAACCATCCGGGCGGCCGCCCGCTGCGCGGCGGACCCGATCACCAGATCGGCGGCGACGCGCCAGACGCTTAGGCGACGCGTCAGGCGGGCGCGCAGGCGACGCGTCAGGCGTACAGGCGACGCGTCAGGCGCTTAGGCGACGCGTCAGGCGCGCAGGCTGCGCACCAGCCCGGCAGCCGCGGGAATATCGCGCGCCCGGGCCTGGTTGGCCCCAGGGCACAGAGACGAGCGGCCCTGAGTTCGCATTGGCGGCGGGGGTCGCGTAGACTCTGCTGCGGCCCGTGAGCTACCTTCGTGCCCGCGACATACGTGCGCAGCGCGAAGGTAGTCATCTGTCGGAGCCACCCGGATCCGGAAGTGTGCGCAGGCACGAGCCGGGCGGGGCAAGCCTCTCGATCACCAGTGGCGATCGCCAGCAGGGCTGCCCGGCACGGCTGCGGACTGCCATCTCGCCGAGCCGGAGACCCCGACGGAGAACACGGAACAAGAGACCGAACAAGCAACAGCAAAGCGCGGAGGATATGCCCAAGAAAGACGGCGCCATTGAGATCGAGGGCACGGTGGTGGAGTCGCTGCCGAATGCCTTTTTCCGAGTGGAGCTAGACAACGGGCACAAGGTCCTGGCTCACATCAGCGGAAAGATGAGGATGCACTACATCCGGATCCTTCCCGATGACCGGGTCGTCGTCGAGCTGAGCCCCTACGACCTCAGTCGTGGGCGGATCGTCTACCGCTACAAGTAAACGAGATGAGCAGCCAATGAAGGTCAAGCCGAGTGTGAAGAAGATCTGCAGCAAGTGCCGGATCATTCGCCGGCATGGCCGGGTCATGGTGATCTGCTCTGATCCGCGGCACAAGCAGCGCCAGGGCTGAGCCAGGCCAGCAAGCCCAGCTACCGAACAGCTAGTACCAGGCAGTGCAGCAAGAGCAGTGCAGCAAGAGCAGTACAGCAAGAACACGCACCGCACCCTTGACCGGCCGGTGGCCGGTCAAGGGAGCCCCCGGTGGAGGCCGGGGCCCGTCAGAGCACAGGGCAGTGGCGGGAAGCGGCGCGCAGGACCTCCGAGACAGAAGGAGAACTGCCCGCGATGGCACGCCTCGTCGGCGTCGACCTCCCGCGTGACAAGCGGCTAGAGGTCGCCCTCACTTACGTTTACGGAATCGGCCGCACCCGCGCCCTCGAGACGCTGCAGGCGACCGAGGTCAGCGGGGACACCCGGGTCCACGACCTCACCGACGACCAGCTCGTCAGGCTCAGGGACTGGATCGACGCCAACTACAAGGTCGAAGGTGACCTGCGCCGCGAGGTCGCGGCGGACATCCGGCGCAAGGTGGAGATCGGGTGCTACCAGGGCATCCGGCACCGCCGCGGGCTGCCCGTGCACGGTCAGCGCACGCAGACCAACGCCCGCACCCGCAAGGGCAAGAAGAAGACCGTGGCCGGCAAGAAGAAGGCCGGGAAGAAGTAGTCCGCGCACAGCGGTCCGATCACCTCAGGAGCTGAAGCAACCAGATGCCTCCGAAGAGCCGCACCGGCGTCAAGAAGGTGCGCCGCAAAGAGCGGAAGAACATCGCTCACGGGCACGCCCACATCAAGAGCACGTTCAACAACACGATCGTCTCGATCACCGACCCCGGCGGGAGCGTCATTTCCTGGGCCTCGTCCGGGCAGGTCGGATTCAAGGGCTCGCGCAAGTCGACGCCGTTCGCCGCGCAGATGGCGGCCGAGGCGGCGGCGCGCCGCGCCATGGAGCACGGCATGCGCAAGGTCGACGTGTTCGTGAAGGGTCCTGGCTCGGGCCGGGAGACCGCGATCCGGTCGCTGCAGGCGACCGGCCTCGAGGTCGGCTCCATCCAGGACGTCACCCCGGTTCCGCACAATGGCTGCCGCCCTCCCAAGCGGCGCAGGGTCTGAGGGAGGAAGCGACAGACATGGCTCGATACACCGGTCCGGACTGCAAGCGCTGCCGCCGTGAGAAGACCAAGCTCTTCCTCAAGGGCGCCAAGTGCGACTCGCCCAAGTGCCCGATCGAGATCCGGCCCTACCCGCCGGGTGAGCACGGCAGGATCCGGGCCCGCGAGAACAACGACTACCTGCTCCAGATCCGGGAGAAGCAGAAGGCCAAGCGGATCTACGGGATTCTGGAGAACCAGTTCCACAACTACTACGAGGAAGCCACCCGCACTCGCGGCCGCACCGGCGAGACCATGCTCCAGATCCTGGAGAGCCGGCTGGACAACGTGATCTACCGGGCTGGCTTCGCCAAGAGCCGGGACATGGCACGCCAGCTCGTCGGCCACGGCCACGTCCGGGTCAACGGCCGCAAGGTCAACATCCCCTCGTACCGGGTCCGCGAGAGCGACATCGTCGAGATCGCGGAGAAGTCGCGCGAGCTCACCCCGTTCGTGGTGGCACGCGCCGAGGCTGGCGAGCGCACGGTACCGGCGTGGCTCGAGGTGATCCCGGACAAGATGCGGATTCTGGTGCACACGCTCCCGTCCAGGACGCAGATCGACACCCTGGTCCAGGAGCAGCTGATCGTCGAGTACTACTCCAAGCAGTAACCCAATCCCGCCAGGGATTGGGTCAAAGGCAGTCTCCCGGCGGCCCGGAGGGGTCTTCGGGGGGCACGCGGGGGCGAGCCCCCCGCAGATCGCGATCGTCATATAGCGGGCATCGCGGAAAGGAACCACCAATGCTCATCGCCCAGCGCCCGAGCCTCACCGAGGACCAGGTCAACGAGTTCCGGTCCCGGTTCACCATCGAGCCGCTCGAGCCGGGGTTCGGCTACACGATCGGCAACTCGGTCCGCCGTACCCTGCTCTCCTCGATCCCCGGTGCCGCCGTCACCAGCATCCGGATCGAGGGCGTGCTGCACGAGTTCTCCACCGTTCCGGGTGTCATCGAAGACGTCACCGACATCATCCTGAACCTGAAGGAGCTCGTCGTCTCTTCCGAGCACGACGAGCCGGTCCCGATGTACCTGCGCAAGCAGGGCCCCGGACAGGTCACGGCCGCCGACATCGCGCCGCCGGCCGGCGTCGAGGTGCACAACCCGGATCTGCACATCGCCACGCTGAACAGCAAGGGCAAGCTGGAGATGGAGCTG
>JASHQP010000735.1 GCA_030039095.1 Streptosporangiaceae bacterium | reverse complement strand
CTTGAGCTCGTCGCCCGGGCCGTCCAGAGCCAGGCGCCGGTGCAGGCTGGTCGCCGAGATGTCTCGCACGGTCTCGGTGATCGTGCGCAGCGGCCGGAGCACCCGGCCGGCGACGATCCAGCCGAGCGCCACGGCCAGGATTGCGGCGATCGCGAGCGCGATCCCGGAGTAGAACAGCAGCGCATGCATCTCGGCGGCGTGCTGCCGGATGGCAAGGGCCCCGAGGCCCGTTTGACCGTGGCGGCCCAGCGACATGCCGCAGACCCCCTTGACCACCGGCGGGCGCCCGGCGCGGGGCGTTGTCTGGTGGTAGCAGCCGTCGTCGGTGGCGCGGGAAACCAGGATGTAGGTGGTGGCGAGCAGCAGCGCGCCGCACAGCAGGAACAGGCCGCCGTAGATCGCGGTGAGGCGCAGGCGGATGGCCCGCGTCGGCAGCCTGGCCCGCCAGGCCGCAACGACTCGGCGGCCCGGGCGGCTCAGGTGGCGGAGCGGGCTCATATCCGGTACCCGGCACGCGCCACGGTCTGGATGACCGGCGGGTCGCCGAGCTTGGTGCGCAGCCGGCTGAGCGTGGTCTTGACCGCGGTGCTGGCCGGGTCGGCGAACTCGTCCCATACCCGGTCGAGGATCTCCTCTGGCGAGACCACCGCGCCCCGGGCGCCGAGCAGCAGTTCCAGGATGGCCAGCTCCTTCGGGCTCAGGGCCAGCGGGCGCCCTGCCCTGCTGGCCAGCCGGCGGGCCGGATCGACCCGCAGGTCCCCGTGCTCGAGCACGGGTGGCAGCGCGGGGCGGGAGCGGCGGGCCAGCGCGCGGATCCTCGCCAGCAGCTCGGTGAAGTCGAACGGCTTGGCCAGGTAGTCGTCCGCACCCAGGTCCAGGCCCGCCACCTTGTCCTGGACCGCCCCCGATGCGGTCAGCATCAGGATCCGGCTCTCGCACCCGCCGGCCAGCAGCTCACGGCAGACCTCGTCGCCGTGCAGCCGGGGCAGGTTGCGGTCCAGCACGATCACGTCGTAGCTGGCGCCGATCGCGTGGTCCAGGGCGTCCTGGCCGTCGAACGCCAGATCGGCGGCCATCCCCTCGCGCCGCAGCACGGTGGCGATCGTCGTGGCCAGCCGGGGGTGGTCCTCGACCACGAGCACCCTCACCGGGCCCACCGCCCCGCCATCGCCGCGCGCATAAGCCCAGCATGCCCGATCAACGGTTGCCGTCCGGTTACAACGTCACGCCAGCGCAACGGGCGGCTGGCTAGCGTCGCCGCGAATGCACACCAGGCTGACCAGGAAGGAGAGACGTCGTGGGCATCTTGCTCACCTACCTGCGGCTCGAGCTGCGGCACCGGATGCGGCAGGCGATCTTCATCACCGCCGGGCTGGCGGTCGGGGTGGGGCTGGTCATCACGGTCAGCGCGGCGGACGCCGGTGTCAGGAACGCGCAGGCCCGCGTGCTGCACGGGCTGTACGGGATCGGCACCGACGTCACCGTCACCCGGCCATACACCCTCGGTGACGCCGACGCCGGAAAGGAGGACCACGAGATGAACGGCCAGACCGGATACGAATATCTCGACGACGCGAACCAGGGCATGTTCGGCGCGCCGGTCGCCGCGTCCATCGCGGCCCTGCCGGATGTGCGCGCCGCCGTTGGAGTGCTCGCACTGACCCAGATGACGCCCAGCACCTACCACGGACCAACCAATCCGGCCGATCCGGCACTCGGCCTGCCGGTCAACACCAACATCGACGCCGTCGACACCGCCAGCCGGGCACTCGGCCCGCTCAGCCAGGTCCGGGTCATCTCAGGGCGCGACCTGACCGCAGCAGACGCCGACGCGGACGTGGCGCTGGTGTACTCCGGGTACGCGTCGGCTCGGCACTTGCACGTGGGGTCGGTGATCACGCTGGCCCACCACGACGTCCGGATCGTCGGGATCTTCAGCGCCCAAGACGTACAGGTCGACAACGACGCGAACAGCGTGCTCACCCAGCAAGCCGGAGCCGTCCCGGACATCTTGATCCCGCTCGGCGCCGGGCAGGCCCTGGCGAGCCTCCCCAACAAGATCACCACTGTCTACGTGGCGGCGGCGAGCACCGCCGACGTCGCCACGGTGGCCCGCGAGATCTCCGCCCGGCTGCCGTGGGCCAACGTGACCACTTCCGCCAACCTGGCCAGCGAGATCAGCGGTTCGCTCGGCACCACCGCCAGGCTGGCCACCGACCTGGGCCGGTGGCTGGCGATCGCCGTGCTGGCCGCCGCGTTTGTGCTAGCGGCCCTGCTGACCATGGCATCGGTGTCGCGGCGAGTCCGCGAGTTCGGCACGCTGAAGGCACTCGGCTGGCGGACCACGAGGATCACCGCCCAGGTCCTGAGCGAGTCAGCGGTCACCGGCCTGGCCGGTGCCCTGGCCGGCACCGGACTGGGGTACGCCGCCGCCTCAGTGCTGTCCCGGCTGGCGTCGTCGCAGACGGCCACCGTCGCCGCCTCGCCCGGCCGCACCGAGCCGTCGGGCTTCGTACAGGGATCCTGTATGAACCCCAGCCGCTGCGGCTCAGCCCACTTCTACCATCCCCTGGCCTTCCCGGGCACCTACAGCTCGCTGCCGGTGCACTTCAGCGCGCCGGTCTCGCCGGTCGTGGCGCTGCTCGCGGTGGCGCTCGGCCTCGCTGGCGCGTTGCTGGCCGGCGCCCTCGGCGGCTGGCGCGCGGCCCGGCTCCTCCCGACCGTCGCCCTCGCCCACGCCGGATAGCCCAGCTCACCAAGCAAAGGACCAGATATGTACAAGCTCACCGGCGTCACGAGGATCTACCGCAAGGGCCGGGAGACGGTCACCGCGCTGGATGGCGTCGACGCAGAGATCGGTGACGGGGAGTGGCTCGCGGTCCAGGGGCCGACCGGGCACGGCAAGACCACGCTGCTGCAGATGCTCGGCGGCCTCGACCGCCCCACCTCCGGCACGGTCGAGCTGGACAGCAGCAACCTGGGCGCGATGCCGGAGGCCGAGTTGGCCCGCGTGAGGGCCGCATCGATCGGTTTCGTCTTCCAGACCTTCAACCTGATCCCCACCCTGCCCGCCGCGCAGAACGTCGAGCTGGCGCTGGCTCCGCTCGGAATGGATGCCGCGACGCGCCGCGAACGCGTCGCGCAGGCGCTGGAGGCGGTCGGGCTGACGAACCGGGCCAGGCACCTGCCGTCCGAGCTCTCTGGCGGGCAGCAGCAGCGAACCGGGATCGCCCGCGCCCTGGTCAAGGAGCCGACGGTGCTGCTCGCCGACGAGCCCACCGGAAACCTGGACGAGGGGACCCGTGACGAGATCCTCGCCCTGCTCGAGAAGCTGTGGCGGGAACGCGGCCTCACGCTGGTGGTGGTCACCCACGACAGCGCCGTGGCCCGCCGCGCGCAGCGCATCGGCCAGATGACCGACGGCAAGCTCATCATCGGCCAGACCGCGTGACGCTCTTCCTCACCTACCTGCGCTGCGAGCTGCGGCACCGGCCGTGGCAGGCGGTCATCACCGGCGCGGGCCTCGCGGTCGGCACCGGGCTGGTCATCACGGTCAGCGCCACGACCTCCGGAGTGAAAACCGCCCAGGCCAGCGCGCTGCACGCGCTCGCGAGCAGCGTCGGTGCCAGCGCCGGCAGCCCTCCCGGGAACCTGCCCGGCGCGGTCAACGACGCGATCGCGAGCTCCGCCGGGCTGGCCGCCGACCTCGGGACCTGGGTCGCGGTCGCCGCGCTTGCCGCGGCGTTCACGCTGGCGGCCCTGCTCACCCTCGCGGGAGTGACCCGGCGGGTAGCCGAGTTCGGCACGCTCAAGGCGCTGGGCTGGCGGGCCGGC
>JASHQP010000734.1 GCA_030039095.1 Streptosporangiaceae bacterium | reverse complement strand
CGCCACACGGTCTCGAACTCGTCGCCGGTCATCTGCTGGCCTGTCGCGGCGTCGCGCAGCGCGAGGTCGAGGCCCTCCTTGCGCATGCGCATGTCCAGGTAGAGCAGGACCGTCACCCCGGCGCTGATCGGCCGGGTGACCGCGCCGGCGACGATGCTGCCGACACCCCCGATCACGACCGCCAGGACCGAGCGGCTCGCGGTGAGCCCGAACACACCGGCGGAACCCCCGGCTATCGCCTCGAGCAGTGTGAACGGCAGCTGCAGCACGAATCCGGCGAACGCGACGACGATCCCGGCGAGCACCAGGATCCCGAACACGCGCCAGAAGCTCCGCCTGACCAGCCGCCAGGACCTCGCGAGCGCGCTCACCGGCCCCTCGCGCTCGAGCACGACCACGGGGACCGCCAGGCTGAACATGATCGAGAACCACAGCGTGACGCAGAACGCCGCGATGCCCGCGAGGATCCCGAGGGCGATCGCCGCCGCGTACACGTGCAGGAGCACGAAGACCGTGACAATCACGGCGACCGCGACCCAGAGGCTCAGGATGCAGAGCCCGGCCAGCACGATCGCTCCGAGAACCGTCGGCAGCCGCGGCAGCGCGAGCCGCCACGCCTCGCCCATGCCGACCTTCCGGCCGAGCACGCCGCGCCCGATCACGACCGTGAGCAGGCCGGTCAGCACGAGCTCGATGAAGATCGCGAGCACGACCACGCCCAGCGCCGACGGCAGCACGACAGCGAACACGTCGAACAGCAGGTGCTGGACCTGCGCATGGGTCAGGTTCTGCTCGGGAGTGATCGTCAGCTGCCCGACAAGACCGCGAATCAGCAGAGAGAACGCGGTCGATGCCACGCCGTAGATGGTCAGCAGGATCGCGGACAGGCCCAGCGTGGCCACCGGGTTCTGCCGGATCATGGTGAACGCCCCGCTGAGAATCTCGCCGACGCCGAGTGGGCGAAGGGGGATCCCGCCGGGCTCGGGCCCGGGCGGCCCGTAGCCCTGTCCGTACCCGGGGTACTGGCCGTACGGCTGCTGGCCGTATCCCGGGTGCTGGCCGTATCCCGGCTGCGGGCCGTATGTTGGCTGGCCGTATGAAGGCTGCTGGCCGTAGGGCGGCTGCCCGACCGGGTTCGGCTGGGCCTCGTCGGGCCATCCCGTCGGCCCGTCTGCCGGCCCGCCTGGCGCGCCCGATGAGGGATTATCGGACATATCTCTCCTTGGCCAGGCTGAGAGCTAGCCGGGCCGGTGTGCGGTCGGCGAGCAGAGTCCCCCGCCGGATGGCCAATACTTGCACGATCGTGGCGACAGCGCCGAAGCTGTATGGCATTCACGCATAAACCTCGCGAAATGCCCCTTCGGCAGAACTCGAATGGCACTCGTTCGGTGATCGTGGTAACTGACGAGCGCAGGTGTGTGCCTTATCTACCACGATCATGAAATCTAGCTCTTGCGTGCTCGCGCCCGGGCCAGGCCTGCACGCCGGCCGGGCGGGGTACTGGTGGGCGGGAGGCACGCCGGCGCACACTCTTGCTGTGGAGACACCCGCGCTGCGCTGGATCGATCCGCCCGAGGGCCCGGCGATCGCGTTGCTGGACCAGACCAGGCTCCCGGGCGCGGAGGCGATCGTCACCTGCGCTGATGTCCCCGCCCTCGTCGACGCGATCCGCCGGCTGGTGGTGCGCGGGGCGCCGATGCTCGGGGTCGCGGGCGCCTTCGGCGTCGCGCTCGCGGCCTACCGTGGCGACGACGTCGCCGCGGCGGCCGCCGAGATCGAGCAGGCCAGGCCGACCGCGGTCAACCTGGGGTGGGGTGTCCGGCGGGCGCTCGCCGCCTACCGCCGGGCCATGACCGACGAGACCGACGGGCCCGAACGTGCCGCTGCCCGGGCCGTGGCCGCCGAAGCCCGGTCGATCGAGGCGGAAGACGCCGCTGCGAGTGCTGCGATGGCGAGGCAAGGGCTCTCGCTGATACCACCGAGTGCGCGGCTGCTGACGCATTGCAACACCGGCGCCCTGGTTTCCGGCGGCGAAGGCACGGCCTTCGCGGTGATTCTCGCCGCACACCGGGCCGGCAGGCTCGCCAAGCTCTGGATCGACGAGACGAGGCCACTGCTGCAGGGGGCGCGGCTGACCGCCTACGAGGCGCGGCGGGCTGGCATGCCGCATGCGGTGCTGGCCGACTCCGCGGCGGCGTCGCTGCTGGCAGACGGGGCGGTGGACATCATCCTGACCGGTGCCGACCGGATCGCGGCGGACGGCAGCGTGGCGAACAAGGTCGGGACCTACGCTCTCGCCGTGCTGGCCAGCCACCACCACGTGCCGTTCGTTGTCGTGGCGCCGGTCTCCACCATCGACCTCGACACCCCGGACGGCGCCGCGATCACGGTAGAGCAGCGGCCGTCCGACGAGGTGACGAGCCTGGCCGGGGTGCAGGTGGCACCGGAGGGAACGCCGGGGTACAACCCGGCGTTCGACGTGACCCCGCCCGCGCTGATCACCGCCATCGTCACCGAACGGGGGATCGCAAAACCGCCAACAGCGGGTACGCTGCGTGTTCTGACCGCGGCAACAGGAAAGCCTGACGGTGCCGCTGCTGCCGTTTACGTGGAACGATGGGGGCCATGAAAGGTCGCGTGCTGGTCGTCGACGACGACGCCGCTCTCGCCGAGATGCTGGGCATAGTGCTCCGCGGAGAAGGCTTCGAGCCTACCTTCGTCGCCGACGGAGACAAGGCGATGGATGTGTTCCGTGATACCCACCCGGATCTTGTGCTGCTCGACCTCATGCTGCCCGGCATGGATGGCATCGACGTGTGCCGCCAGATCCGGGCCGAATCCGGAGTCCCGATCGTGATGCTCACGGCCAAGAGCGACACGGTCGACGTGGTGCTCGGGCTCGAGTCGGGCGCGGACGACTACATCGTGAAGCCGTTCCAGTCCAAGGTGCTGGTGGCACGCGTACGGGCCAGGCTGCGCCGGACCGAGGACCCGGCTCCGGAGACGCTGCAGATCGGCGACGTGAGCATCGACGTGGCCGGGCACGCGGTGACCCGGGCAGGGGAGCCCCTCAACCTGACGCCGCTGGAGTTCGACTTGCTGGTGGCGCTGGCGAGGAAGCCACGTCAGGTCTTCACCAGGGAAGTGCTGCTGGAGCAGGTCTGGGGCTACCGGCACGCCGCCGATACCAGGCTCGTCAACGTGCACGTCCAGCGGCTGCGTGCCAAGATCGAGAGAGACCCAGAGCGCCCGGAGATCGTGGTGACGGTCCGCGGCGTCGGCTACAAGGCGGGACCGGGCTGATCCGCCTGCGCGGAGGAAGCACATGAAGGGGGCGGCGAGCAGCAGCGGCGCGGCTCCCTCGCGCAGCAGGCTGGGTGCGATCGGCTTCCTGGGCGGGCTGGTCGTGGCGCCGGAAGCAGTCGTCCGGCTGCATCGGCTGGCCCGGCGCAGGCTGGGCATCCTGCGCCGCCGGCTCGCCGCTGCCCACCGGGTCCTGCGCGCGCGCTGGCTCCGGTCGCTGCAGCTGCGCGTGGTCACGACCACGCTGGTCATCTCCGCGATGGTCGTCACGGTGCTCGGCTTCTTCCTGATGCAGCAGATCACCTCGGACCAGCTGCAGGCCAAGGAACTGCAGGCGGGCAACGTGGTGGTCACCGACGGGCTGCCGACCGCCCAAACCGAACCCGGTGTGGAGTTGCGTCCTGGCGGCGCGGCCACCCAGAACCTGATGGACACGATCGTCAGCAAGCTGCAGGCGCCCCCCGAGGCGGAGAGCTCGTACGGCGTCGCGGTCATGCTCGCGGGCGGCTATTCCGGCACGGTGTTCCGGGCGGGGGATTCGGCCGGCGTCGTGACCAGCGAGCTTCCGACCAAGCTGATCAGCAGGGTGAACGAGCTGCAGAAGACGGGCAAGTCCACGGCGAGCTTCACGTTCGCCACGATGGGATCCCCGTCCTCGCCCGCAACCCTCGTGCCGGGCCTCGTCTACGGCGTCCCTGTCGGTCAGTACTACCAGCTGTATTACTTCTTCCCGCTGACGCAGGTGCAGCAGAGCCTGACCCAGATTCAGCACACGCTGCTGCTGGCCGGCGTCGTGCTGGTGTTCCTGTTTGTGGCCATCGCGGCGCTGGTCACACGGTGGGTGGTGACCCCGGTCCGGCACGCTGCCCGGGGCGCACAGCGCCTGTCCACCGGAAACCTTGACGAGCGCATGCCGGTCCGCGGGGTGGACGAACTGGCCGCCCTCGCAGCGTCGTTCAACGAGATGGCGGCGAGCCTGCAGGAGAAGATGACCGCGCTGGAGGGCCTCTCGCAGGTGCAGCGGCAGTTCGTCTCCGACGTCTCGCACGAGCTGCGCACGCCGCTGACCACGATCAAGATCGCCGCGGATGTGCTGTTCGCGAGCCGGGATCAGCTCGACGGCCCGGCGTCCCGGTCGGCCGAGCTGCTGCAGAGCCAGCTCGAGCGGTTCGAGTCGCTCCTCACCGACTTGCTGGAGATCAGCAGGTACGACGCGAACGTGGCGGTCCTCGACGCGGAGCCGGTCGATATCTGCGACCTTGCCAGGCAGTCAGCCGACGTGGCTCAGCAGCTTGCCGAACGTCGCGGCGCCAAGATCGAGTTCCGGCTGCCTGCCGAACCCTGCATCGCCGAGGTGGACCGGGTCAGGGTCGAGCGTATCCTGCGGAATCTGCTGGTCAACGCCGTCGAGCACGGCGAGGGCAAGGACGCGGTGGTGACCGTCGCCGGGGACTCCGTCGCGGTCGCCGTCGCGGTCAGGGACTACGGGATCGGGCTCGCCGCCGGCGAGGAGCGCCTGGTCTTCGACCGCTTCTGGCGGGCCGACCCTGCCCGTGCCCGGACCACCGGGGGTACCGGGCTGGGCCTCGCGATCGCGCTCGAGGACTCCAGGCTGCACGGCGGGTGGCTCGAAGCCTGGGGCGAGGTCGGCCGGGGCTCGGTGTTCCGTCTCACGCTGCCCCGGACGGCCGGTGCCGAGCTGGCCGGGTCGCCGCTGCCGCTAGCCCCGGACGAGTCCGACGGGTCGACGGGCAGCCTGGCCGACACGGATGGAGCCACCGCGCCGCCGCTGGGGATGGCCGTCGGCGGTGCCGTCGCACCGGGCGGGCCCGAAGCCGGCGTGCTGGCCGCTGACGTGCTGGCCGCTGACGAGCTGGCCGTGGCCGGCCCTTCGGCCGGCCCGGGCGAGGCCGGCCCAGCGGATCCCGAGGCCGTCGGCGGCGGAGTAGCCGCGGCCGGGACACCGGCAGGTTCCCCAGGCCAGAGCCGCGCAGGCAGCCGCGTGCGGTGATCTCGATGCGCAGCCGGTCATGGAAGATGCCGAAGCCGTTCCGGTTCTCCGCTGGTGGGCGGACCGCTGCGGCGGCGTTCGCCGTGGCTCTTGTGGCGGCTGGGTGCGCCACGGTGCCGACGAATGGCCCGGTGCAGCAGGTCGGCTCCGCTCAGAACGGGCTCAGCCAGGAGCAGGAATACTCGCAGCCAATCCCGGTCCCGCCCGAGCAGGGCTGGACCCCCTTGCAGATCGTGGACGGCTTCCTCGCCGCCAGTGCCAGCTTCGCGGGGAATCACCAGGTGGCCAAGCAGTATCTTGACCCGGCGGCGCAGGCTGCCTGGCATCCGGGCTGGGCGGTGACCGTGGTGAGCGGTGCGCCGAAAGTCACCTATCATGGCCCGCTGCCCAAATCGGTGTCCGGTCAGACCGATCAGCGGGCGCAGGTCGAGGTCACCGGGCGGCCGGTAGCAACGATCACCGGCTCCGGCCAGTATCAGGTCTACTCGGGGTCGGCGGCGCAGTCGTATAACTTCTCGCTGGTCAGCATCAGCGGGCAGTGGCGTATCGACAACCTGCCCACGTCACAGGGACTGCTGCTGACCGAGGCCGACTTCCAGCACGTGTACCAGCCGCGCGACCTCTACTTCCTGTCCCAGACGGGAAACACGCTCGTGCCCGACCCCGTGTTCGTGCCGCAGCAGGCCACCAACACCGAACTCGCCACCGGCCTGGTGAAATCGCTGCTGCAGGATCCGACCGGGTGGCTGGCCGGGGCGGCGGTAACCGGATTTCCCCCGCACTCACTGCCGATCGGGCAGGTGCGCATCGACGGCCAGAACGCCACCGTCGATCTCGGCGGAGAGAAAGGAAAGCCGCTCGAGGTCGATCACAAGCAACTCGAGCAGATCGCCGCTCAGCTGGCGTGGACACTCGCGAGCGGGCCCGCACCGGTCCAGTCCGTCGAGCTCGAGGTCAACAACCAACCGGTCCGGATCAACGGCGTCCTGTACCAGGATCCGCAGACCTACCAGGGCTGGGTGCCCGCGCAGACCGCGGGGGCCAGCCTCTACTTCGTCGGCAGCAACTCGGCCGTGCAGGCACTGTCCGGCGTCGGCCAGTCGGGCGGCCAGCAGGCCGGACGGGTCACCCCAGTGCCTGGCGCGGCCGGCTCCGCCGGCGCCCCGCCGCTCAGCGCGATCGCGATTTCGCGCAATGGAAGCTCGGTGGCTGGGATCGCCGCGGGCGGCGCTGCCGTCTACTTCGGTGCGCTCGGCCAGGGTGCCGCGCTGAAGGAGTGGAGGCCACCGAGCGGCAGCTGTACATCGGTGAGCTGGGATACGGGGGGGGATCTCTGGATCACCACCACGGGCGGGCTCGTGTGGATGCTGCCGCCGAATGGTGGTTCGGGGTCGGTGATCGGCGTGCCCGTGCCGCCCGGCGCTGACGTGACGGACTTCACGGTCGCGCCCGACGGCGTGCGGGTTGTGATGATCGTCCGCGACGGATCGCGCAGCTCTGTCGAAGTCGGCGCGATCACGCACAGCGGGCAGGTGGCGTCGGTGCAGGGGCTGCCGGTGACGATCGGCGCCGGTGTCTCCCAGCCTGACGCGGTGAGCTGGTACGGGACGGACGACGTCGTCGTCCTGGCCGGCAGCTCAGGAAGCGGGCAGCTTTACGAGGTCCCGCTGAACGGTGGGCCGCCCACGATCATCGCGACGCCGGGTGCGCCCGTGTCGGTGACCGCGACTAGCCCCGAAGGCTCCGCGGCCCAGATCGCGATCGGCCTGCCCGGCGGCAAGATCATGGTCTCGACGGACCTCGGCGCCTTCCAGCCCACGCGGGCCGCGGGTCAGGCGCCGGCCTATCCGGGCTGAGCGCCGCGGGTGCCCGGGTGCCGGGGCCCCGCGGCGGGCGAGCGGCACAGGTTACCGAAGAGTGTCGCGGTCGGCTAGGTCTCGATATGCCGATATGTAGACACCGCCCGGCCGCGTCGCCGAAGACTGCGGGCATCCCCCTCCTGACATTCGCCCTGCGCCGGACTAGCGTCGTGTCATGGCACCCGCCCGGGTCCGTGGTTGCACCGCGCTGGCTTCCCCACCAGCGGGAAGCCCGGCGTGGCAAGCCGATGCCAGCCGCAGGCGAAACGGCCCACGTAAGGCGACTTATCGTCGACTGATCACGGTGCGGCTTAGAAGTAAGTCCTGCCCCGCCGGGGGACCGGACGTCTCCCGGGCCGGGAGAAGGGCAGTAGTGGCACAAGTGGCTGCGAACCCCTCAGCAGGCGGATGTGGGGTCGAAGACCAGGTCGGCCGGGCGGGTGCCGCGTTCAAGTCCGGGCAGAAGGGGGTTCCGCAGTGAACATCATCTTCAAGGGTCGGCACACGGACGTGCTGGATCGGTTCCGCAAGCACGCGACGGCAAAGCTCGCCAAGCTCGGGAAGCTGGACTCCAGGGTCATCCGGATCGACGTGGAGGTCTCCGCCGAGCGCAATCCGCGCCAGTCGCCGCGCCGAGAGCGCGTCGAGCTGACCATCTCCTCGCGTGGGCCGGCCATCCGGGCGGAGGCGGCGGCCGAGGACCGCTACGCCGCCCTGGACATGGCGGTCTCGAAGCTGGAGTCGCGGCTGCGCCGGGTGGCCGACCGCCGCAAGTGCCGTCATGGAGCCCACGCCGCAGTCCGGGTCATCGATCTGCCCGGAGCGAACATGACGGAGGACGGGGAGCCCGGTGCTGAGCCGGAACGCGCAGCCCCGCCAGAGAGGGCGGAGGCGGCGGCGGCCGTCGACGGGGAGAGTCTTTCCGCGGGTGATGTCGTCCCGATCCAGGCCGAGGGGAACGGGCCGCTGGTTGTGCGGGAGAAGTACCATACGGCCCGGCCGATGGCCATTGACCAGGCGCTGTTCGAGATGGAACTGGTCGGCCACGACTTCTTCCTGTTCCGCGACACCCGCGACGGCAGGCCGAGCGTCGTGTACCGGCGCCGCGGGTACCACTACGGTGTCATCCGCCTGGTTGAAGAGGACGCCACGCCGGCCGCGGCCAACGGGCAGGCCAAGAGGGCCGAGCAACTGGCCGCGCGGTAGCGTCGCTTGCGTTGCGGGCGCCCGTCGGTAAGAGTTTGATCACATGGCATCGCGGATCGCAGCGTCCACGCCTGCGCAGCGATGGGTCAGGAACCCTCGCGGGAGCGGTCAGGGAGGAGGCGTCATGAGCGGCAGCCCCGGCACCAGCGCGGCACCGCGGGATACGTCGCTGCACGCAGAGCCGATCCGCACGATGATCGTCGATGACCACGCCCTGTTCCGCCGCGGCCTGGAGATGGTCCTGGATTCCGAGCCCGACATCGAGCTGGTCGGCCAGGCCAGCGACGGCACCGAAGCGGTCGAGAAGGCGGCCGAGTCGCTGCCCGATGTCGTCCTGATGGACATCCGCATGCCACGCAGCAACGGCATCGAGGCGTGCCGGGCGATGAAGGAGGCCGCCCCGAGCGCGAAGATCGTGATTCTCACGATCAGCGACGAGGAGGAGGACCTTTTCGAGGCGATCAGGGCCGGTGCCAGCGGATACCTGCTCAAGGACATCCCGCTGGATGAGGTTGCCGACACGGTGCGTGCCGTGCACGGTGGTCAGTCGCTGATCAACCCGTCCATGGCAGGCAAGCTGCTCACCGAGTTCGCCGCGCTAGCCAAGCGCGATGACGAGGAGCGCGCCCAGGAACTGCCGGCCCCGCGGCTGACCGAGCGCGAGATGCAGGTGCTCAAGCTTGTCGCCAGGGGGATGAACAACCGTGACATCGCCAAGGAGCTGTTCATCTCCGAGAACACGGTCAAGAATCACGTCCGCAACATCCTGGAGAAACTGCAGATCCACTCCAGGATGGAGGCGGTCATGGTCGCGGTGCGGGAGAAGCTGATCGAGTTCAGCTGAGGGCTCAGGCCAGGCCGGAGAGCGCCTTGCGCAGGCGTGGCTCCAGGGTGACCGGTGTCACCTGGCCGAGTTCCACGTTGTCACAGCCGACCCACGTCGCCGCCTCGGTGAGCGCGCGGGCCATCGGCTCGGTGGCGGACGCCTTGTCCAGCGAGAGCTTGCGCGCGACCAGCGTCCGGCCGCTGCGCGCCGGGTCCACCCGGCCCAGCAGCCGTCCCTTGGCCAGCAGTGGCATCGTGAAGTACCCGTGTACGCGTTTGGCCTGGGGCACGTAGGCCTCCAGGCTGTGCTCGAAGCCGAACATCCGCAGCGTCCGCTTCCGGTCCCAGATCAGCGGGTCGAACGGCGACAGCAGGGTGACCCGGTGCCTGCCGCGCGCGATCCCCGACTGATGCTCGGCCAGGGCTGACGGATCGGCCCAGGCCGGGACCGGCGGGTCATGCCTCAGGCCGGCGATCTCGACCGGGATCAGCCCGGCGGCGGCCGCGGCTTCGGCCGGCGTGATCGCGTAGCCGTCCTTCACCTGACCGGTGCCGCCCCACCGCAGCCGCTGGTAGTCGGCCAGGTCGGCGCCCGTGACCACGCCCAGCGCGCGGGCGGCCACCGCGGCCAGGTGGGTCACGCACTCGGCATCCGAGGGGTCGGCCTCGAGCAGGTCCGGGGGGAGCACCCGTTCGGGCAGGTCGTACACCCGGCGCCAGCCGGTGCGCCGGGCGCAGATGACCCGGCCGGTATCGAGCAGCCACTCGACGGCGACCTTCGTCTCCGACCAGTCCCACCATTCTCCCCGCCCACCCGCCTCCCCAGCCCTCTTCACGCCGGCGAGCTGGGTCGCGTTCAGCGGGCCCTCGGCCTGGAGCCGGGCAAGGACTTCGCCGCACACGTTCTCCGGCACCTGGTGCCAGCGCATGCCCCTAGCCAGGAGAGCTCGCCGCCGGAACCCGTAATAGGGCCATTCCTCGACGGGCAGGATGCAGGCCGCGTGGGACCAGTACTCGAACGCGGTGGCCTGGCGCGGGTGCCAGTACGCGCGCTCGATCCGTGCCCGGGGGACGGCCCGCAGCCGTGCATAGGCGACCAGTTCGTGCGAGCGCGCCAGTACGCTGATCGTGTCCAGCTGGACGGCGCCGATCCGGCGGAGCATGCCAGGCACCCCACCCCTCCGCGCTTCGGTGCCGACGAATCCCTGTGCACGCAGCGTCAGCAGCCGGGCATCATCCGGTGACAGGGTGAACTGGGGTGCGGGTTGAGGGTGGCTCGCCACGAGCGAGAGCCTAACGGGGGGTACCGACAGTGTGCCCCGGCCGTCAGCGCCAGGCGGTCATCCCTGGTTCCATGGGGCCATCCGCCGGCTTAGTACCAGTCCTCGAAGATGTTGATGGAGATGGCGAGCAGCAGGCCGACCGCCGACAGGGCCAGGCCGAGCCAGAACGCCCACCAGGTCGGCCCGAAGACCAGCCCGAGGCCGCCGCACAGGAACCCGACCATGATGGTCGATACCGCGACCCAGGACACCCTGCGGCCGTGGTAGGGCTGCGGATACTGCACCGGGGTGCCGGGGGTCTGCGGTATGAACGCCGCCTGCTCGCCCAGGCCCGCGGGCCCGGGCCCGGCGGCGGCGCTGCCGATGGTGCCCGGCTCCACCTGGTTCGACATGCGCACTGCTCCTCTCGTCCCGCCGAGTAGCGCATCCCGCCTGCTCGCCCGTGCCTATCATTGTGGCCAGGGCCTTCGGCGGGGAGGCACCCGGCCCCCTAGGGTACCGGCCCGATGGTGAGGACTCGGCTTCACCCTGCGTCTCGCCTACCATGAAAGTAGGCACGGCGCCAGAAGCCCGCCGCGCTGCCATGCGCGTGCCCGCCGAGCGTGGCAGCGGCGGAGCGCGGCACACCACGCCACAGAGCCAGACGATCCGCGAGGAGCGCGACCAAAAAGTGCCAGCCATCATCGATAGCGTCCTTCGCGCAGGCGAGGGCAAGATCCTGCGCAAGCTCAAGCGAATCGCTGATCAGGTCAACTCGATCGAAGAGGACTTCGCGGCGCTCAGCGACGCCGAGCTCAGGGCGATGACCGATGAGTTCCGGCAGCGGCACGCGGATGGTGAGTCGCTCGACGAACTGCTGCCAGAGGCGTTCGCGACCGTGCGCGAGGCCGCCCGCAGGACGCTGGGCCAGCGGCCTTTCGATGTCCAGCTCATGGGCGGCGCAGCCTTGCACATGGGCAACATCGCCGAGATGAAGACCGGCGAGGGCAAGACGATCACCGGCGTGCTGGCCGCCTACCTGAACGCGCTGAGCGGCAATGGCGTGCACGTCGTCACCGTCAACGATTACCTGGCCAAGCGCGACTCGGAGTGGATGGGGCGCATCCACCGCCTCCTCGGCCTCGAGGTTGGCGTGATCCTGGCCCAGATGGAGCCCGACGAGCGGCGCAAGCAGTACGCGGCCGATATCACGTACGGCACGAACAACGAGTTCGGCTTCGACTACCTCAGGGACAACATGGCCTGGGGCCTCGAGGAGTGCGTCCAGCGGGGCCACCACTACGCACTCGTGGACGAGGTCGACTCCATCCTCATCGACGAGGCGCGTACCCCGCTGATCATCAGCGGGCCCGCGGACCAGAACAGCCGCTGGTACCTGGAGTTTGCCAAGATCGCGCCGCGGCTGCGGCGCGGCGAGGACGGCGAGGGTGATTACGAGGTCGACGAGAAGAAGAAAACTGTCGGGATCCTCGAGTCCGGCGTCGAGAAGGTGGAGGACTGGCTCGGCATCGACAACCTGTACGAGTCGGTCAACACCCCGCTGGTCAGCTTCCTGAACAACGCGATCAAGGCCAAGGAGCTCTACAAGAAGGACAAGGACTACGTCGTGATGAACGGCGAGGTCCTGATCGTTGACGAGTTCACCGGGCGCATGCTGCACGGCCGCCGGTACAGCGAGGGCATGCACCAGGCCATCGAGGCCAAGGAGGGCGTGCAGATCAAGGACGAGAACCAGACGCTCGCCACGATCACGCTGCAGAACTACTTCCGGCTCTACGACAAGCTCGCCGGGATGACCGGCACCGCCATGACCGAGGCCAACGAGTTCCACCAGACCTACAAGCTCGGCGTGGTCCCGATCCCCACGAACATGCCGATGATCCGCGCCGACCAGCCCGACGTGGTCTACCAGACCGTGCAGGCGAAGTTCGAGGCCCTGGTCGACGACATCGTCGAGCGGCACGAGGCGGGTCAGCCGGTGCTCGTCGGCACCACCAGCGTGGAGAAGTCGGAGCTGGTCTCCACGATGCTCAAGCGGCGCGGCGTCGCGCACGAGGTCCTGAACGCCAAGTACCACGAGCGGGAGGCCGCCATCATCGCGCAGGCGGGCCGCAAGGGCGCGGTGACGGTGGCCACGAACATGGCCGGCCGCGGCACGGACATCATGCTCGGCGGCAACCCGGAGTTCATCGCGGACCTCGAACTGCACCAGCGCGGCCTGTCCCCGGTGGACACGCCCGAGGACTTCGAGGCCGCGTGGCCGGAGGCGGTGGACAAGGCCAAGCGGGCGGTGGTGGAGGAGCACGCGGCGGTCGTCGAGGCCGGCGGGCTCTATGTCCTCGGCACCGAGCGCCACGAGTCCCGGCGCATCGACAACCAGCTGCGTGGCCGGTCCGGCCGTCAGGGCGACCCGGGCGAGTCGCGGTTCTACCTGTCGCTCGAGGACGACCTGATGCGGATGTTCAACGCCGACAAGGTCGCGCACATCATGGAGTGGCTCAAGACGCCGCCGGACGTCCCGATCGAGTCCAAGACCGTCAGCCGCTCGATCAGGTCCGCGCAGACGCAGGTTGAGCAGCAGAACTTCGAGATCCGCAAGGACCTGCTCAAGTACGACGACGTGATGAACCGGCAGCGCCAGGTCGTGTACGGCGAGCGGCGCGAGGTCCTCGAGGGCGCGGACCTGAAGGAACAGATCCGCGGCATGATCGAGGAGGTGGTCGCCGGCTATGTCGCGGGCGCGACCGCCGAGGGCTTCCCCGAGGAATGGGATCTAGATCAGCTGTGGCGGGCATTCCGCCAGCTCTACGCCGGCGGGATCTCGATCGACGGCGTGATCGACGAGGCCGGCGGGGAGCGCGCCCATCTTTCGGCCGATCTGATCACCGAGGTGGTGCAGCAGGACGCCCAGGCCGCCTACGAGCGCCGGGAAGAGGAGCTGACCCCCGAGGTGATGCGCGAACTCGAACGCCGCGTGGTCCTGTCGGTCCTCGACCGCAAGTGGCGCGAGCACCTCTACGAGATGGATTACCTGCGCGAGGGCATCTCGCTGCGCGGCTACGGGCAGCGAGACCCGCTGGTGGAATACCAGCGCGAGGGCTACGACATGTTCAGCGCCATGATGGAGGGCATCAAGGAGGAGTCGGTCGGCAACCTGTTCAACCTCCAGGTGCAGCGCCAGGACAGCCCGATCGTCGAAGAGGCCGTGCCCGGGGGCCCGTACCTCAGCGTCGTGCCCGACGGCGCAGGATCCGGCGGCGGTGATCCTGCTGGGGCGATCCCGGCCGGAATGGGGGTGCCCGCACCGGACGGGGGCCAGGCCGACCGTTCCGGCCAGCCGGCGTCGCCGAGCCGGCCGGGACGTCACTCGCGGTCGACCGCCTCCGGTGGCCGGCCGGGCACGCGGCAACGCGG
>JASHQP010000733.1 GCA_030039095.1 Streptosporangiaceae bacterium | reverse complement strand
GGTCGCGCTCGCGCTGCCCGCGCGCGACGCGGCGGAGGCCGAGGCGGTGGCGCTCGGCGCGCTGCTCGGCGGGTACACGTTCGGCCGGTACACCGGCAAGAAGCAGGACACCGAGGTGACCGTGCTCGGCGCCGCGGCGGAGGCCACGGACCGCGCGAGGCTGCTGGCCGACGCGATGACGCTGGTGCGCGACCTGGTCAACACCGGCCCGTCGGACCTCTACCCCTCCACGTTCGCCGCCGAGGCCGAGCGCGTGGCCGGCGCGGCCGGGCTGGACGTCGAGGTCCTGGACGAGAAGGCACTCGCCGAGGGCGGCTACGGCGGCCTGACCGGCGTCGGCCAGGGCTCGGTGCACCCGCCGCGGCTGGTGCGCGTGGCGTATGCACACCCCGGCGCAGCCAGGACCGTGGTGCTGGTCGGCAAGGGAATCACGTTCGACTCGGGCGGGCTGTCGCTGAAGCCGCCGAAGTCGATGGAGGCGATGAAGTCCGACATGAGCGGCGCCGCCGCCGTGCTCGCTGCCGTCTCGGCGGTCGCCCAGCTCGGCGCGGCGGTCAACGTGGTCGGCTACCTGTGCATGGCCGAGAACATGCCGAGCGGCACGGCGCAGCGGCCATCCGACGTGCTCACCATCTACGGCGGCCGCACCGTCGAGGTGCTGAACACCGACGCCGAGGGGCGCCTGGTGATGGCCGACGGGCTGGCCAGGTCGGCCGCTGACTCGCCCGACCTGCTGATCGACGTGGCCACGCTGACCGGAGCGCAGCTCGTCGCGCTGGGCCCGAGGATCATGGGCGTGATGGCCAACGACGACGCGGTGCTCCGCGGGGTCGTGGACGCGGCCGGCAGAGCGGGCGAGGCGGCGTGGCCGATGCCGCTGCCCGAGGAACTGCGCAGGGGGCTGGACTCCCCGGTGGCCGACATAGCGAACGTCACACAGAATCGGGATGGCGGGATGCTCGTCGGCGGTTTGTTCCTGCGGGAGTTCGTTCCCGACGGTGTGCGTTGGGCGCACCTGGACATCGCTGGGCCCGCGTTCCACGAGGGCGATCCCTATGGGTATACCCCGAAGGGCGGAACGGGCGCGGCCGTCCGCCTGCTCGTCCAGATCGCGCTGGACGTCGCGGACGGGCGCCTGTAGGCAGCGGACTTTTGGAAAGGAAGCTCATCGTGGCGGACCAGGCCAGCTACGACATTGTGATCCTCGGCGGCGGCAGCGGCGGCTACGCGTGCGCGCTGCGGGCCGCCGAGCTGGGCAAGCGCGTGGCGCTCATCGAGAAGGGCAAGGTGGGCGGCACCTGCCTGCACCGGGGATGCATCCCGACGAAGGCCCTGCTGCACGCGGCAGAGCTCGCCGATCATGCCAGGGACAGCGCCGCGTTCGGCATCAAGACCACGCTCGAGGGCGTCGACATGGCCGGGGTCAACGCCTACAAGGAGAAGGTGGTTACCCGCTTGTGGCGGGGCCTCGTGGGGCTCATCGGCAGCAGGCACATCGACGTCATCGACGGCGAGGGGCGGCTGGTCTCCCCCACCCAGGTGCAGGTCGGCGACACGCTGATCGAGGGCGCCCACGTGGTGCTCGCCACCGGATCGGAGGCGCGGAGCCTGCCCGGGATCGACATCGACGGGCAGCGGGTGATCACCAGTGATCAGGCCCTGGAGCTCGACCACGTGCCGGCGTCCGTGGTCATCCTGGGCGGCGGCGTGATCGGGGTCGAGTTCGCGAGCATCTGGCGCTCGTTCGGCGCCGAGGTGACGATCGTCGAGATGCTGCCGCACCTGCTGCCGCTGGAGGACGAGTCCAGTTCCAAGCTGCTCGAGCGCGCGTTCCGGCGGCGCGGCATCGGCTACAAGCTCGGCACGAGGTTCGAGGGCGTCAAGCCCTCCGGCGCCGGTGTCACGGTCACGCTCGAGGGCGGAGCCACGATCGATGCGGAGCTGCTGCTGGTCGCCGTCGGCCGCGGCCCGGTCTCGGCCGGCCTGGGCTACGAGGACGCGGGGGTGGCCACCGACCGCGGCTGGGTCACCGTGGACGAGTACTGCCGCACGAGCGTTCCGACGATCTCCGCTGTCGGCGACCTCATCCCGGGCCCGCAACTGGCGCACGTCGGCTTCGCCGAGGGAATCATGGTCGCCGAGCGGCTCGCCGGGCTGCCGGTCACGCCCATCGACTACGACGGCGTGCCCCGGGTGACCTACAGCGACCCCGAGGTTGCCTCCGTCGGCATCACCGCTGCCGTCGCGGCCGAGCGCGGCCTCGAGACCACCGAGGTCACCTACGACCTGGCCGGGAACGGCAAGAGCCAGATCCTGCAGACCGGCGGCGCGGCCAAGGTCATCGCCACCCAGGGCGGCGGCCCGGTGCTGGGCATCCACCTGGTCGGGGCGCGCGTGGGCGAGCTGATCGCCGAGGGCCAGCTGATCTACAACTGGGAGGCCGTGCCGGCCGAGGTCGCCCAGCTCATCCATCCGCACCCGACCCAGTCCGAAATGATCGGCGAGGCGCATCTCGCGCTTGCCGGCAAGCCCCTCCACTTCCACTCATAAGGAGTCCCCGAAGCCATGTCGGTCTCGGTATCCATGCCACAGCTCGGTGAGAGCGTCACCGAGGGCACAGTCACCCGCTGGCTGAAGAAGGAAGGCGAGCGAGTCGAGGCCGACGAGCCGCTGCTCGAGGTGTCCACGGACAAGGTCGACACCGAGATCCCCTCCCCGGTGTCCGGGATCCTGCGCGGGATCACGGTCGCGGAGGACGAGACGGTCGCGGTCGGTGCCGAGCTCGCCGTCATCGACGAGGAGGGCGCGGCGGCTAGCGCCGCGCCGCCGACGGCCAGCGCGCCCGCC
>JASHQP010000069.1 GCA_030039095.1 Streptosporangiaceae bacterium | reverse complement strand
AGCGGCGTCGCGGTCGACGAGGCCGGCAGGCCCGGCTTCACGCTGGTCACCGGCGCCGGATCGGCTCCGGTGCAGCTGCGGCTGCACGGCGAGCACAACGTCGCGAACGCGCTCGCCGCCGCCGCGCTGGCCAGCCAGCTTGGCCTGGGCGTGGCCGAGATCGCGGCCGGGCTGTCGGCGGCGGCCGCCCGGAGCAGGTGGCGCATGGAGGTGACCAGACGGCCGGACGGCGTGGCGGTCGTCAACGACGCGTACAACGCCAACCCGGAAGCGGTCAGGGCCGCGCTGTCGGCGGTTGCCGCGATGGCGGGCGGCGGCCGCGCGTTCGCGGTTCTCGGCCACATGACCGAGCTCGGCGACCAAGAGGAAGCGATGCACGAGCAGGCGGGCCGCCAGGCCGCGCTGGCCGGCCTGGCCGGCCTCATCGTGGTCGGTGACCTCGCCGCCCCGATCCTGACCGGCGCCAAGGCGGAGCCGTCCTGGCGGGGCGAGCTGGTGCAGGTGCCCGACGCGCAGGCGGCGGTCGCGGCCGTCGGCCGGCTGGTCCGGCCCGGCGACGTGGTGCTCGTGAAGGCGTCGCGGGCCGCAAACCTGCAGCGCGTGGCGCTGGCGCTGACCGGGGAGCAGCCGCTGTGAAGACCATCCTCGTCGCGGGCGCCGTCGCCATGGTGCTGGCGCTGTTCGGCACGCCGCTCGCGATCAAGATCTTCACCAGCCGGGGCTACGGCCAGGAGATCAGGGACGACGGCCCTGCGCAGCACAAGACCAAGCGCGGCACGCCGCAGATGGGCGGCGTGGTCATCGTGATCGCCTCGCTGATCGGGTACCTCTGCGGCCACGTGCTGACCAAGGACACGATGACCTGGTCGGGCCTGCTCGTGCTCGCGCTGATGACCGGCCTCGGCGGGGTCGGCTTCGCCGACGACTTCATCAAGATCTACAAGCAGCGCAGCCTGGGCCTGCGCAGCGGCGCCAAGCTGGTCGGCCAGGCCGTGGTCGGCGCGATCTTCGCCGTCGAGGTGCTGCACCACCCGGACGGGTTCGACATCACCCCGGCGGATGCGCGCATCTCGTTCCTGCACGACGTCGGGCCGGCGATCGGGGTGCTGCCGTTCGTGCTGTGGATCGTCCTGCTGATCGTCGGGTCGTCGAACGCGGTGAACCTCACCGACGGCCTGGACGGGCTGGCCACCGGCGCGACGATCCTCGTGCTCGGCGCGTACGTGCTGATCGGCATCTGGCAGCTGAAGAACGACTGCACGTCGTTCCTCGCCCCGCAGTGCTATCCGGTCCGCGATCCGCTCGACCTGGCGGTGGTGGCGTCGTCGGTGGCCGGGGCCTGCTTCGGCTTCCTGTGGTGGAACGCGCCGCCGGCCAGGATCTTCATGGGCGACACCGGCTCGCTCGCGCTCGGCGGCGTGCTGGCCGGGCTCGCCGTGTGCACGAAGACCCAGCTGCTGCTGGTGATCCTCGGCGGGCTGTTCGTGATCATCACCCTGTCGGTGATCATCCAGGTGGGCTCCTACAAGCTGACCGGCAAGCGGGTATTCAAGATGGCGCCGCTGCAGCACCACTTCGAGCTGCTCGGCTGGGCCGAGACCACGATCGTGGTCCGGTTCTGGCTGATCGCCGCGCTGTTCATCGCGCTCGGCCTCGGGATCTTCTACGTCGCCTGGCTGCCGGGGTAGGCCGTCATGCGCACGGGGGACGCAGTGGGCTCGCTGCTGGCCGGGCTTACCGGGCGGCGCGTGCTCGTCAACGGGCTCGGCGTCTCCGGCCCGCCGGTCGCCCGGCTGCTCGCGGCGCGCGGCGCCCTGGTCACGGCCGTGGACGGGCGCGACGACGACGCCAGCCGCCGGGTCGCTGACGAACTGGCCGGCCTCGGCGTGACCGTTGAGCTGGGCCCCGGCCCGAAGCTTCCCGCCGGGACCGACCTCGTGATCACCACGCCCGGGTGGCCGCCGGCCACGCCCCTGCTCACCGGCGCGGCGGCCGCGGGCATCCCGGTGATCGGCGACGTCGAGCTGGCCTGGCGGATTCGCCCGCCCGGACAGCAGTGGCTCGGGGTGACCGGGACCAACGGCAAGACCACGACCGTGCTGATGCTCGCCGCGATGCTGAGCGCGGCCGGGCACCGCGCGATCGCCGCCGGCAACGTCGGCCTTTCGGTCGTCGACGCGGTCACCGAGCCCGAGCCCTACCCGGTTCTCGCCGTCGAGCTGTCCAGCTTCCAGCTGCACTGGAGTTCCTCTGTCCGGCCGCTGGCCGCCGTGGTGCTGAACGTCGCGGCGCACCATCTCGACTGGCACGGCGACATCGACTCCTACGCGGCGGCCAAGGGACGCATCTACGCACCGGGAACGGTGGCCGTCTGCAACGCGGACGACCCGCGGTCGGCCGGACTGGCCGCTATCGCGCCAGGCACCGCACGGGTCGTCCCGTTCCGGCTCGCAACCCCAGGCCCCGGCGAGCTCGGCGTGGACAGCGGCGTGCTGTGTGACCGGGCGTTCGGGGACCTGGCCGGGGCCGCCCTGGCGGATGTCGACGACGTGCGGCCGCAGGGGCCGCACAACGTGGCCGACGCGCTGGCCGCCGCGGCGCTGGCCCGGGCCTACGGCGTGCCGGCGGAGGCCATCAGGGCCGGGCTCGCCGCGTTCCGGCCCGAGCCGCACCGGATGAGCCTGGTCGCCACCATCGGCGGCGTGGACTTCGTGGACGACTCCAAGGCGAGCAACCCGCACGCGGCGGCCGCCGCGCTCGCTTCCTACCCGTCCGTGGTGTGGATCGCCGGGGGCTTGTTCCGCGGCGCCGAGGCCGACGTGGACCGCCTGGTCCGCGCCAACGAGCAGCGGCTGCGCGGCGCGGTGGTGCTGGGCGCGGACCGCGCCGTGATCCTGCGGTCATTGGCGCGACACGCCCCGGATGTCCCGGTCGTGGAGGCCATCGGCACCGACACTGGTGTCATGGATCACGTTGTGGCCGAGGCAGCAAAGCTGGCGGCGCCCGGTGACACGGTGCTGCTGGCGCCGGCCGCGCAGTCGTTCGACATGTTCCGCAACTACCCGGCGCGGGGCGACGCGTTCGCCGCGGCGGTCGGGCGGCTCGCGGAGCAGGGGTGACCGCGCCCTCGGTCACCGCGCGATCGGCCACCGCGCGATCGGCCACCGCGCGATCGGTCACAGCGCAGCCGGCAGCAGGCCGCGTGCGGGGCGCGCTCCGGCTGCTCGACCGGCCGCTCACGTCCTATTACCTGATTCTCGGCATCACGATGCTGCTGCTCGCCCTCGGCCTTGTGATGGTGCTCTCGACGTCATCCGCCACGGCCATCCAGGCGGGCGGGTCCCCGTACGCGGGATTCCAGAAGCAGCTCATCGGCGTCATGGTCGGGCTGGTGCTGATGTGGATCGCGGCGAAGTCGTCGCCGACGCTGTTCCGGGCGGCCGCCTATCCGATGGTCGGGGCGTCCGTGCTCGGCCTGATGCTGGTGCTGGCCGTGGGCAAGGACATCCAGGGCGGCGAGCGGTGGATCCCGCTGATGGGGTTCCAGATCCAGCCGTCGGAGTTCGCCAAGCTGGCGTTCGTGCTCTGGGGCGCCGACCTGCTCGCCCGCAAGGAGAAGAACCGCCAGCTCACCGAGTGGCGGCACCTGCTGATCCCGCTGCTGCCCGGCGCCGCGATCCTCAGCATGCTGGTGATGCTGGGCGACGACCTCGGCACGACCTTCATCCTGCTGGTGATCTTCCTCGCGCTGCTCTGGGTGATCGGCTCGCCGGGCAGGCTGTTCATCGGCATGCTCGGGCTGATGGCCTTCGCGATGATCATCCTGGTTATCGTGGCGTCCTACCGGCTGGACCGGATCACCGGGTTCCTGCACCCGCAGGCCAACTCCCTGACCGTCGGCTGGCAGACGCTCGAGGGCAAGACCGCGGTCGGCTCGGGCGGCTGGTTCGGGGTCGGGCTCGGCGCGGGGAAGATGAAGTGGGGATGGGTTCCCGAGTCCACCACCGACTTCATCTTCGCGGTGATCGGCGAGGAACTGGGGCTGGTCGGCACGCTGTGCGTGACCCTGCTCTACGGCGGGCTGGCCTACGCCGGGATCCGGATCGCCCGGCGGGTACCGGACACGTTCATGCGCCTCGCCGCGGCCGCCGCGACCGCCTGGATCGTGGTTCAGGCGCTGGTCAACATCGCCGCGGTCATCGGGCTGCTGCCCATCACCGGGGTGCCGCTGCCGCTCGTTTCGGAGGGTTTGTCGTCCCTGATGGTGACGTTGGTCGCGCTTGGCATGCTGATGTCGTTCGCGAAGCGGGAGCCCGGCGCGAGCCAGGCACTCGCCGCTGCTGGCCCCGGCCCGGCGCTGCGCGTCCTAAGCTGGCTTGGCCTGACCGGGCGGCGCAGCTGAGCTGGGCCACGCCGGCCGGGCCCGTGCGACGTCAAGGGGAGGGAGGCGAGGCAGCCGATGACCGTCGTCCTCGCCGGAGGTGGCACGGCCGGCCACATCGAGCCAGCGCTGGCGCTCGCGGACGCACTGCGGCGCGCTGATCCGCGCATCCGGATCACGTGCCTGGGCACCGAGCGCGGCCTGGAGACCAGGCTGGTGCCGCTGCGGGGCTATGACCTCGCGCTGATACCCGCGGTCCCGCTGCCGCGCTCGGTGAACGCGACGCTGCTGTCGGTGCCCGGGCGTCTCGCCGGAGCGGTGGGCGCCACGACCGCGGCGCTGGATCGCGTCGGGGCCGAGGTGGTCGTCGGGTTCGGCGGATACGTGGCCACACCCGCCTACCTCGCCGCCAGGCGGCGCGGGATCTCGATCGTCGTGCACGAGGCGAACGCACGCCCCGGGCTGGCAAACCGCATCGGGGTGCTGCTGACCCGCCACGTCTTCACCGGCCAGCCGGGGACCAAGCTCGGGAACGCCACCTACATCGGCATACCGATCCGCCGTGAGATAGCCGGCCTGGACCGGCTCGCTCTGGGTGACAAGGCACGCGCGCACTTCGGGCTGCGCCCCGACCTGCCGGTGCTCCTGGTCACCGGGGGATCGCAGGGGGCGAGGTCGCTGAACCATGCCGTGATCGCGGCGGCTCCCTGGATCCGGGCGGCGGGCGTCCAGGTCCTGCACATCGTGGGACCCCGCTCGGACGTGGAGGTCCCGCCGCCAGCGGGTGAGACGCCGTACGTGACCCTGCCCTACCTCGACCGGATGGACCTCGCGTACGCGGCCGCCGACTTCGCGCTGTGCCGGGCGGGCGCGATGACCTGTGCCGAGCTCACCGCGGTCGGCCTGCCGGCCGCTTACGTGCCGCTGCCGCACGGCAACGGCGAGCAGCGGAAGAACGCGGTGCCGATCGAGCAGGTCGGCGGTGGGATCATCGTTGACGACGCTGCGCTGAGCCCGGCGTGGATCACGGAAACGCTGCTTCCCGTCGTGCTCGACCCGGAGCTCGTCGCCGCCATGTCACAGGCGGCGGCCGGAGCGGGCCGCAGGGACGCCGACCGCTGGCTCGCCGGCGCGGTGCTGGACATCATGCGGGGCGGCGGGCGCCGGGAGGGCCGGCGGCCGCCAGGGCGGGGTTAGCCCGGGTTAGGGCGGGCGGGTGGGGCGAATGAACTCTGAGCTGGGGGGTGGGCCGAGATGAGCGGGAGGAACGCGACATGGGCCTGGTAGAGCCGGTCCCGGCGGTGCCGCTGGACCGGCTGGGGCGGGTGCACTTCGTCGGCATCGGCGGCGCCGGGATGTCCGGGATCGCGCGCATCATGCTGGCCAGGGGTGTCTGGGTGTCCGGGAGCGACCGCTCCGGGTCGGCGCAGCTCGACGAGCTCGCCCGGCTCGGCGCGACCGTCTACGTGGGGCACGCGGCCGGGCACGTCGCCGGCGTGGACACGGTCGTGACGACGCCGTCGGCCATCGGGGACCGCAACCTCGAGATCGTCGCGGCGAGGCAGCTCGGTATCCCGGTCATTCCCCGGGCGGCGGCGCTGGCCTCGATCATGGCCGGCAAACGAGGCATCGCGGTCTCCGGCACCCACGGCAAGACGACGACGACCTCGATGGTGACCACCGTGCTGCGGCACAGCGGCGCCGATCCGTCGTACGTGATCGGCGGGGTCCTCGCCGAGACCGGCCTCGGCGCCGACGAGGGCACCGGCGACTGGTTCGTGGCCGAGGCGGACGAGAGCGACGGGTCGTTCCTGATGCTGTCGCCGGCTGCCGCGATCGTGACCTGCATCGAGGCGGAGCACCTGGACAACTACAAGGACCTGGCCGAGATCGAGGCGACGTTCGCCGAGTTCGCCGGCAAGCTCCCCGAGGGCGGGCTTCTCGTCGCCGGCGCGGACGACCCCCGCGCCGCGGCCCTCGCTGGGGCGGTAGCCAGTACTGAGGAAGTACGGGTACGCACCTACGGCGAGTCGCCCGAAGCGGACTACCGGGTGACCGGGGTAACCGGGCTCGGCATGGCCACCCGGCTGACCGTGCATCCGGGGGGGCGGGCGGCGGCGCCGGAGCCCGTCACGCTGACGATCGGCGTTCCCGGCAGGCACAACGCGCTGAACGCCACCGCCGCGTTCGCCACGGCCGTGGAGCTAGGCGTGTCCCCGGGGCTGGCGGCCAGCGGGCTCGCCGCCTACCGCGGCGTGGCCCGGCGCATGGAGCCCAAGGGCGAGGCCGACGGGGTGCGCGTGCTCGACTGCTATGCGCACCATCCCACCGAGATCGCGGCCGACCTCACCGCGGCCCGGGAGGTGGCCGACGGCGGGCAGGTCATCGCCGTGTTCCAGCCGCACCTGTACAGCCGGACCCGGTTCTTCGCCGCGGAGTTCGGCGCGGCGCTCGGGCTCGCCGACGAGGCGCTGGTCCTCGACGTCTACGCGGCCCGCGAGGATCCCGAGCCGGGCGTCACCGGAATGATGATCGTGACGGCGGTTCCAGGCGGCCGGGCCCAGTTCGTGCCCAACGCCGCGGCCGTGCCCGACGTGATCGCTGGCCTGGCCAAACCCGGTGACCTGGTGCTGACCATGGGCGCCGGCGACGTCACCCTGCTGGGCCCCAAGATCGTCGCTGCGCTGCGAGAGCGCGCGGGGTGACCGCCGGTGAACCCGGGACACGACGTGGGCGGCCGGTCACGCGTGCCCATGGTTCCACGCGCCGCCGCGACCACCGGGGAACAGCCCGCCGGCGGCCGCCGGGATACCGCCGGCGGCCGCGGGGATGATGCCCGGCCGTCACGGCCGGGAGGGCCGTGGAAGGCGGCGTTCTTCGGGCTGACCGCCGCGGCCATTCTGGCCGCGGCCGTCTGGGCGCTGCTCGGATCGACCCTGCTCGTGGCCCGTTCGGTGCGGGTCACCGGCGCCCCGGCGGCGCAGCGGGCGCAGGTGCTCCGGGCGGCGGGCATCGCCCCGGGCACGCCACTCATCCGGATCAGCACCTCGGCCGTGGCCCGCCGGGTCGAGCGGATCACCCAGATCCAGTCCGCGCGCGTCAGCAGGCACTGGCCGGACTCGGTCGTGATCGCGGTCACGGAGCGCACGCCAGCGCTCGCGGTGGCCTCTGGCGGGGGATTCGCGCTGGTCGACAGGTTCGGCGTCGTGATCGGCCAGGTGGCCGCCCGCCCGCCGGGGATCACCCTGCTGGCCTCGGCCCCGGCCGACCTGGCTTCGCTGCGCGGCAGCCCGGCGATTGCTGCGGCAGTGACCGTGCTGCGGCAGCTTCCGCCCTCGATCCGCGCGCGGGTGCAGGCGGTGACCGCGCCATCGGCGGACACGGTGACGCTCGATCTGCGCCATGGGATCACGGTGCTGTGGGGCGGCACGGACCGGCCCGCGGCAAAGGCCGCCGAGCTCACCATCCTGATGCGCACGAACGCGACCTTCTACAACGTCGCCGCCCCGGACACCGCCGTCACCGGGGGGTGACATCCGCGGTGGACACGCCGCTGGAATACACGGGATCCGGTGCGGCGCGGTTAGTTGACCGCAGGTGCCGGACAACCCTACTGTCCGTACTAATCGGCAGCTTGACATAACTCTAAATCTCAAGTTGAGGGTGAGAGTTGACTCGCTGGAAACCGTGCAACGTGCCTGGCCGATGTTATTGGGGGCGAATTTCGGCAAGCTGCTAACACGTAGTTTTCCGAGGTTGGCCAAGGTAACTGGCGGCAACGGTGGCCGGCGGAAACGCGACACGGCAAACGAGCGGAAAGGTTCCCTCCTCGTGGCAGCACCGCAGAACTATTTGGCGGTCATCAAGGTCGTCGGTATCGGCGGGGGCGGCGTCAACGCCGTTAACCGGATGATCGAGG
>JASHQP010000732.1 GCA_030039095.1 Streptosporangiaceae bacterium | reverse complement strand
CCCAGCGCCGTGGCCCCGCCGCGCGGCACCAGGTACGGGTGGCGGCCCCTGGCGGCAAGCTCGGCGGCGGCGAGCGGCAGGTGCTCGTCCACGCTGGCCCGGTCGGCCGCGTGTGTCCAGCCGACCGAGGCACCCCAGGAGCGGGCCAGCCGAAGGCCCGGGGTCTGCTGCGACGGGTCACCGGCGATCACCAGATGGCACCGGAGCCCGGCGCGGCAAGCGGCCGCCGCGGCGGCGGCGCAGAAGTTCGATCCGGGCGCACCCCCGGTGACGAGGGTGTCGGCACCCTGCTGGCATGCCGCGGCGATCAGGAACTCGAGCGGCCTGGCCTTGTTGCCGCCGAACGCGAACCCGGTCAGGTCGTCGCGCTTGACCAGCAGCCGCGGCACGCCCAGCGCCGAGGCCAGCCGGGGTGCCGGGGTCAGCGGGGTCGGGAGCGTCGCGAGCTCCGTCCGGGCCGGAAGCGTGACCGGCGCGCAGCCCGTCAGCGTCATGGCCACTGTCCTGGCTCGGCGGCCCTGGCGGTCCTGGCCCGGCTGACCACCAGGTCGACCATGTCGGCGCACGCGCCGGGGTCCGGCCGCGCCATCGCCCCCCCGGGCTCATGTCCGTCCGTCAGGCCGGCCTCGGCCAGCGCCTCGGCGACGGTCACGCCCGAGGCCTGGCCAGCGCCCAGCGCCCGCTGCAGCAGGTCCTGGGCCCGGCGCGCGCCCAGCTCGGCAGCCAGCCGCGCCAGCGCCTGCTCGCTACGCGGATAGCCATCACGCTCGCTGTTGCGCCGCATCGCCTCGGCATCGACCCGCAGCCCACCGGTCAGCTCGATCCCCGCCCGCAGCGCGGTTGCGGTCAGCAGGCACGCCTCGGGGAGCGCCACCCATTCGGCCTTCCAGCCCCGGCCGTCGCGCTCATGCTGCTGCGCCATGCCCTCGACCATCACCCCCGCCTGCGCTCTGACCAGGCGTGCCAGTGTGTCGAGGTGCTCGCTCGACTCCGGGTTGCGTTTGTGCGGCATCGTGATGCTGCCCACGGCGCCAGGGCGGGCGGGCTCGGCGAGCTCCCCGATCTCCGGGCGCTGCAGCTCGTAGACCTCGACGCCGATGCGCGCCAGCGTCCCGCAGACCAGCGCGAGCAGCTGCGCGAACTCGGCTCCCCGGTCCCGGCAGGACAGCCACGAGATCACCGGATCGGCCAGGCCGAGCTCCGCGCAGAACCGGGCGCGGACCGCCAGCCCCCGGCCCTCGTAGAACACCAGGCTGCCCACGCCGCCGCCGAGCTGGCCCACCAGCCAGCGCGGCGCGCCGTCGCGCAGCCGGCCGAGGTGCCGGCGGATCTCATCCGCCCACGATGCGGCCTTCCAGCCGAACGTCACCGGGCTACCGGTCTGGCCGTGCGTGCGCCCGGGCATCACCGTGGACCGGTGCACGCCCGCGAGGGTGAGCAGCTGGTCCTCGATCCGGCGCAGGTCGCGCCAGACGATCGCGCCGAAGTCACGGATGGCGAGCGACATCCAGGTATCGGTGACGTCCTGTACGGTGGCACCGACATAGACGTACTCGCTCGCCTCGGCGGGCAGCACCGCCTGCAGCGCGCGGATCAGGCCGAGCATCGAATGGGACGTCTCGCGCGTCTGCTCGGCCGCGTAGTCCAGGTCGATCAGCTCGGCCCGCGCGTGCTCCCCGATCGCCTGGGCGGCGGCGGCCGGGATGACTCCCTCCGCGGCCTGGGCCCGCGCCAGCGCCGCGATGACGTCCAGCCAGCCCTGCAGCCGCCCCCGCTCGCCGAAGATGGCTCTGCTTTCCTCGGTTCCCCACAGCTGCTGGTAGAGGGCCGAGTCGGCGATGCGGGTGCTCATCGCGAGCCCTCGCGGTCGCCGGGCGCGATCTCGACGGCCCGGGCCAGCCCCTCCCTGACCTGGTCCAGGCTGGCGCCCCACGGGACGACCACCAGCCCGTCCTCGACCAGGACCTTCTCCTCGAGCAGGCAGCACTTGGTGAGGACCGGGCCCGCTCGCCCCGCCGCGGCGGACCGGGCCAGGTTTCGCGGGCAGATATCCACGACCGGGGCCTCGCCGTCATAGAACCAGTCGTGGATGGCGCGGGAGCGAGCGCAGCCCACGAGGGTCCAGTCGGCCCGCGGCGGGATCTCGTCGAGGTAGGAAACCATGGCGTCCCCGGCCATGGCGTCCCTGGCCTGGGCGTCCCTGGCCTGGGCGGCCCCCGTCCCGGCCCCAGCACGGCAGGGGAACAGGTAGTGGGCGGCCGGCGAGCTGCCCGCGAGCGCGGCGAGGTCCGTGAGCTCGGGCGCGAGCTCGACCGGCGGGAGGTCCTCGGCCAGCTCGAGCACCCGGCTCGCCTGGTCGACCAGCTTGGCGGGCCGCGGTGGCACCACCTCGACCACCCGGATCCTGACCGGTGCCGGGTCGGCGATGAACCCCACGTGGCCGTAACGCCCGCGCACGATCACGCACCGGGCGCCCGGAGCGCGCTGCGCGGCGATCCGGCCAAGGACCGTGGGTATGCCGGTATCCGCCGCCGGCTCCTCGACGAACACCGTCTCGTCGGGCCGCGCCATCATCTCGACGGCCGCGATCTCGGAGAACAGCGGCGCGGCCGAGCGCTTGGTGACCTCCACGAGGGCGGCGGGCTCCCCCTCGCCGGTGGCCCCGGCCCGCTGGACGACGATGTAGCGCGTGTGCCGGTACGCCGGCCTGCCGGTAAAGTGCGCGCGCAGGCTGTCCTCGGCCAGGGGTACCGGCACGCTGGCGACGCTGACGTTGCGGTACCTGGCCGGAACGAGGTTCACGGTCGGCCTGGTCATGCTCTTCCGGCTACGACAGGGCTGCCCTCCCGCGCGGCGTAGGTGTCGGCTCGCAGCGACAGCCGCAGCGTCTCCAGGCTCAGCGCGCCGCCGGGGCGGACGTTGGCCAGGTTGACGTCGGGGCCGAACCGGCTGACGAACCACGTCTGCTGCTCCTCCCGCGGCGCCTCGAAGACCAGGCAGTCGGTCCCTGCTGCGTCGGTCATCGCGGCGATGACGTCCTCGCGCACGGCCCCGTCGCCCGAGTAGATGCCCACCGTCCCGCTTGCCCGCCCCTCGGCGAGGACCCAGGTCGCCCCGGCATCCAGGTCACGGCTCACCGCGGCGGCCCACTCGCCAGGAGGCATTGAAGCCCGGGGATCCTTCATCCCCACCTCGGCGAGCACCACGAAGTGCTCTGCCGCCTCGGCGATCAGCCGCGCCTTGTCGGCCGGGCCGATCGGCACGGTTCCCGCCGACACCTCGACGCACGGGAAGCCGCAGGCGCGAGCCCAGTCCAGGAATTCCGCCGACCTGCCCTGGGCCCAGGAGATCTCCAGCAGCGTGCCGCCCGGGGAGGCCAGCACCTGGTTCGCGGCCAGCAGGTCGAGCTTCGCCTCGAGGTTCGGATCGATGTAGGCGATGCCCCAGCCGAGTTTCCAGACGTCCACGTAGGCCCCGCACATGTCCAGCAGGTCGGCGGCATCGCGGAGCGGGATGCCGCTGTCCAGGACGTGCGTGATGCCCGTCCGGCGCGGCTTTGCCGCCCTGGCCGGCAGGTCAAGGAACGACGGAGCCCGCATAAATGCTATAATAGATGTCTCTACACTTTAGTGCAAGAACGGCCGAGCCGCCGAAGGGGCGAGCGGAATGGTTGTCGACCTCCCCGACCTGATCGAGCAGATCCGCACCAGCCCGGGCGTCCGCGGCAAGGCCGCCATCGGCATGGTGAGCGAGATCTTCCAGAGCACCGACTGGCTGGCCGGTCCCGGCGACGACGGAGCGGTCGTGCGCAGCGCCGGCGAAAGCCTCGTGGTGGGCGGCGAGGCGATCCTCCCGTCGTTCGTCGCCGCCGACCCGTACGGCGCCGGCATCGCCGCCGTGACCACGAACGTCAACGACCTGGCCGCCATGGGCGCCTGGCCGCTGGCCCTGGTGGACACCGTGGCTGCCCCGGTCCACGTCGCCCGGCAGGTACTCGAGGGCATGCACTGGGCCTCCGGGCTCTACCGGGTGCCGGTGGTCGGAGGCCACCTCACCGTCACCGATGGCCCTCCGGCGCTGTCCGCTTTCGGCCTGGGCCGGGCCGACCGGCCGCTGTCCGCGCGGTCCGCGGCGCCGGGCCAGACGCTCGTGCTGGCCTGCTGTCTGGACGGCCAGATGCGGGCGGACTACCCGTTCTTCCCCTCCTTCGACGAGCGCGGTGAACGGCTCGCCGACGACGTCCGGCTGCTCGCCGAACTGGCCTCCCGCGGTGCGGTAGCGGCGGCCAAGGATGTCAGCATGGCCGGGCTGGTCGGCTCGCTCGCGATGCTGCTGGAATGCAACCGGCTCGGAGTGCTCCTCGACCTGGACCGGCTCCCGGTCCCGGACGGGGTGCCGCTGGACCGCTGGATCATGTGCTTCCCCTGCTATGCGTTCTTGCTCTGCGTCCCGCCGCCGCGCGAGGCCGAGTGCCTGCGGGCGTTTGCCGAGCGGGGGCTCGCCGCCGCCCCGGTGGGAACCCTTGATGGCACCGGTGCACTGCGCGTCAGCTCGGGCGGCCAGGCCGTGACCGCGTTCGACCTCCGCACGGAGAGCATCACGAACCTGGGGCGGCCAGCCGCGCCGGCCGCCAGCCCGGCGCACTAGGACGGCCGCCCCGGCAGACCGGCCAGCGGAGTCACCATGCGCTGGTGCCCTATCCCGGCGTATTCCACGATCCCGCCCGCACGCCGCCAGCCGAGCCATTCGAAGAACGCCACGTTGGCCGGCTGGATGTACGCCTCCATCTCCTGGCCGCCCCTTGCTCCGGCCTCGGCGACCGCGAAGCGCACCAGCGGCGCGCCGAGGCCGGCCCGGCGGTGCTCGGGCAGAACCGCCAGCCGGTCGCCCTTCCATCGGCCCGGCGATCCGAGCGGGTACAGCCGCACGGTCCCCGCGGCGACCCCGTCCACCAGGCCGACCACATGGATGGTCGCCGGGTCGTCGTCATGGGCATCGCGGTCGTCGCCGGCCAGGCCTCGCCCGGAGCGGAACAGGCCCTGCTCGGTCACGAACACCTGGTGCCGGATCCGGAAATGGGCGGAGCGCTCGGCCGCCGAGCCCACGGGCCGGCAGGCCAGGCACGCCGCGTCGGCCGGCCGGCTAGCCGCTGCCAACGAGCGGGAGGTAGGTGCGCTCATCGGTGTCACCGCCCCCTTCCAGCAGGCTCATCGCCGAGCAGGCCTGGCAGCGGGCACAGCCCGCCGCCACACGATGGGCGCCAAGGCCGCGGGCGGCCAGGTAAGGCGCGACACGGCGGTAGATCGATTCGGTGTAGCCGGGTGACGGCGCGGCCAGATCCTCCATCAGGCTGCCGACGGTCGGGCGGAGCGGCACCACGAACGGGTACACGCCGATGTCGATCGCCCGGCGGCAGCCCGCGACCGTGAGGTCCGGATCCTCACCCATGCCGAGGATCACGTACGTGGAGACCTGCCCGGCGCCGAATGCCGCGACGGCGCGCTCCCAGGCCCGGAAATATCCGTCGATGCCGGTGCGGGCCTTGGCCGGTGCGACGCGCGCCAGCACCGCTGGGTCGAAGGACTCGACGTGAATGCCAACGGAGTTGATCCCGAGGCCCGCCACCTGGTCGATGACGTCGAGGTCGGCGGGCGGCTCGAACTGAACCTCGACCGGCAGGCCCGCCCGCTCGCGGACCGCCTGGCCACAGCGCGCCACGTACAGGGCCCCCTTGTCCGGGGTCGCCGTCGTCCCGGTGGTGAGGGTCGCGTCGACGGCGCCGTCGAGATCCCTGGCCGCGACCGCGACCTCGGCCAGCATCTCCGGGGTCTTCCTGGCGATCGTGCGGCCGTTGGCGAGCGTCACCCCGATGCCGCAGAACGCGCACTGGTCGGCGTTGCCCCAGTAGGCGCACGTCTGGATGACCGTGCTGGCCAGCGAGTCCAGGTGCAGCAGGGCGATCTTCCAGTACGGGATCCCGTCGGCCGTCTGCAGGTCGTAGTAGCGGGGACGCCGCAGCGGCTGCGCCGACGCGAGCCTGCGGTCGTCGCGGTAGATGCCCCATCCGTCATCCTCGGCCCGCAAGGTGTAGGGAGACGTCTTCGCGTAATCCGAACTGGTCGGCACCGTGGCGGCGATGCCGTCGATCCACAGCATGCCGGCGTCGGCGGGCCCGGCACCGCCCTGCCGCCGCTCCATCGGCACCTCGGTGCGCAGGCCATGTCCCTGGAGTTCGGCGATGAGGTGCGCGAGCCCAGCGGGGATGCCGGGAGCCGGGGGGACAGGCTGGTCACCGCCCGCAGGCTCTGGTTTCACCCGGCCACCAGGCTGTCCTCGCGAGGCCCCTGGGCCGTGTTGCCGCAGAGCCCCGTGGGCCGAGGAGGAATCCATAGCCCCTCTCTTCGTCCGCGCCGGACTGCCGTCGGCTCATCCGGCGCGGCCTTCGTCATGCGATATAGGCGTTTACCATCCTTGATAAACCTTCAGGCTGCGCCGGGGCAACCCCCGGGCGAAGATTTGCTGATCAGCCCGGCCGCAGGCGGGCGCGTGCCAGCGCGTCGTCGAGTTCGGTGGCGCTTCCGTAGCTGCCGATCTCCGCGCCGACCGCGAGCCGGCCGGTGGCCAGGTCGAGTTCCCCCTCGGCGAGCCGCCAGACCGCGCGCAGCTCCTCGTCCGGCTCGATCGAGATGACCAGCGACCGCCCGCTGGGAACGTGGGCTTCCACCCGGTGGTACGGCAGGTAGGGCGCGCGCGCTGGATCGCCGGACTCCTCGACCACCGCCCAGTCCTCGCCGCCCTCGGCGGCCCGGGCCAGGCCGGCCAGCCGGCCGCGGGCGGTGCTCGCGGCCACGAGCTCGCGGTAACGCATCGCGCA